>NZ_CDSBKL010000186.1:0-7852 GCF_977115555.1 Aquiflexum sp. | reverse complement strand
TCTTTGCCTTTACCGAAGCATAAAATAATTTAGACCATTGTCTCGGGAAAAAGAAAAATTGATTATTATTTTTGAGGCACAAATAATTGCGAAATTTCAGGCAAATATTTTTTTGTCATTAACTTGCGGAAGGAAAAATGCTTTCCAAAGCACATCGGTTATCTCTCTTGTTTTATCCTAGCATCTTCAGAGAGAAATACTTTCCATTTGATATTTTGGGGATATTTAAGGGCTATTTAAGATTTTCTTAAGCCATTCTTAAGATTAAAGGATGAGTTTTGCTTGGTGTTTTTATAAAAATTTTTGAAATGAGGGGTATTACGCTAATTGTACCTGTGTTCAACGAAGAAGGAAATATCCTTAGGATACAGGATGAGGTGAACAGGTATAAAAATATTTCCAAACTCAGTGTATTTACCCTTTTTGTAGATGATGGGTCTAAGGACGATAGCCTAATCCGAATCAAGGAAGTATGTTCCTCCGACAGTTCTTTTGGCTTTATCTCTTTCAAGATAAATAGGGGCTTAAGTGCAGCAATCAGGGCAGGTTTTGACCATGCTACCACAGATTGGGTTGGATATATGGATGCCGACCTGCAGACAGACCCCAAAGAATTTTCCAATTTTGAGCCCTATTTGGAGTCATTCGACCTGATTACTGGAGAAAGACAAAACAGGAAAGATGGCTTTGGGAAAAAGTTTTCTTCTTCTTTTGCCAATTGGCTTAGAAATAGTTTTTTGAAGGACGGAATGAAAGATACCGGCTGTCCCTTAAAAATTTTCAAAAGAGAATTTGCTTTAAAAATTCCCTATTTCAATGGTTTTCACAGATTTTTCCCGGCTCTTACCCAGATTTATGGCGGTAAAGTAAAGGTTATTCCAGTAAACCATTTTCCCCGGACAGAAGGCAAATCCAAATTCAACGCCTTCAACAGGATAGTGCAGCCTTTGATGGACCTGTTTCTGGTTTATAGGTTAAAAAAGCGAAGGATCGTATATACTGTTAAGGAATCCAGTGTGTTGCAAACCCCAAAATTCCATGAATAATTTTATGTTACTTGGGTTAGGGCTGATAGCCCAAGGTCTCTTTGCAGCAAGGTTTATAATTCAATTGTTGAAATCTGAAAAAGCCCAAAATGTACAATCTCCGGCTTTATTTTGGCAGTTGAGCTTATTGGCGTCATTTCTTCTGATTTTATACGGTTTTATTCGTAGCGACATTGTCATCGTTGGAGGGCAGATTGTGGGTTATATGATATATATCCGAAATCTTCAGATTAAGGGAGATTGGAAGGGATTGCCTTTGCTGATTCGTATTTTGGCGGTGTTATTGCCATCAGTTTTATTTCTTTTTTTAATTTTTGGCATTAATTATAATTGGGAGAAATTCCTGGCTAATCCTGAAATCGAGGGACTTTTGCTGACTTGGGGAACCTTAGGTCAGGTGGTATTTACTTCCCGATTTGTGGTTCAGTGGCTATATTCTGAAAAGAGGAAAGAATCTGTTTTCCCTGTTTCATTTTGGCATATCAGTATGGCAGGAGCATTGATGATTGCCGTCTACGCTGTCATCCGTCAGGACGCGGTCCTTTTTATAGGACAAGCTTTTGGAATGATTGTGTATTCCCGAAACTTATATCTTCACTATCAGCAAAGTTTCGAAAAAGCCAAGTCATTGGTATTCAAATTCAAAAGGTACAGGTTTCCTGCATTGATGGTATTTACTGCGATGGTTCTAATGTTCAATTTGGGGAATTGGGAGGTGACGGAAAGCAGCGAGGCCCGCTATGCGCAAATCCCAAAAGAAATGATCGAATCCGGGGATTATATGCACCCGACTTTGATGGGAATCTACCATTACCATAAGCCACCGATGACCTATTGGATCACAGCGGTGGCATATAAACTTTTCGGGGTTTCTTCTTGGTCGGCAAGGATTTTCTTACAAATCGCAGTTTTGATGCAGATTTGGCTTGTGTTTCAGATTGGGAAGTTGCTTTTTGGGGATAACAAAACCGCTTTTTATTCGGCACTGATTTTTGCATCTTTCCCGACTTTGATTATTTCAGGCAGGGCATTGACTACTGATGGATTTCTGGCTGTGTTTGTTTTGGCAGCCATCTATACGTGGTTTTTATACCTCAGAGATTACAAAAAAAGATACCTTTTGCTTTTCTATCTGATGTTGGGTTTTGGTTTCTTGACCAAAGGTCCGGTGGCTTTGATTGTTCCGGTTGTACTGTTGGTTTTTCAGAAAATCTCCCAAAAAACAAAATTTGGAAATGGCAGAATTCACCTTTTGGGATTGTTGGTTTTCCTTCTGGTCGGGTTTAGTTGGTTTGTAATGCTGTATATTGAAGACAGGCAGTTCTTGGATTATTTTGTATTTAAGCATACTATTGAAAGGTTCTCTTCCGATACTTTCAAAAGAAGTCAGCCATTTTGGTTTTATATCGCAATTGTTATCCTGACAGCATTTCCTTGGTTTTTGGTGATAACCTCAAGGGTAAAAAGCCTATGGGTCGGGAAAAACAAGGACATGCTTGTCCTATTGGCTTGGGTATTTATTCCCCTGCTCTTTTTTTCCATGAGCCAATCCAAGCTGGTACTATATATTTTGCCTGTATATCCCGGAATAGCGCTTGCTGCTTCTGCAATTTGGGTAGGTTTGAAAAACAAGAGTCAGGTCACATGGGATAGGATCCAATTCGGTTTTCAGTTGCTGATTTTGATTGGTTTGGCCGTTAGCCCTTTGGTTGATTCCAAAATAGTTCTGAATTATAAGTTTTACTTTATTCTGGTGGTCACAGCTTCTATTTTGGTTTCTTTTAGGGCGATCAATATGAAGACTGTTGACAAAACAATATTGATGGGATACCTCTTTTTGATGGGGATTACAGCTTCTTCGACCTATTTTTTTGGAAACAATTCAGGGATGGTCAATGACCCAAAAAACGTGGCTTCTTTTATACAAAATGAATTGCCTGAAGTGGATCATATCATCATCTATGACCGCAGGATGCCTTCCATGTCTTTTTTGACGGATAAAAATATCATATCTCTATATGATGGGTCAGAAGACCTGAATAGGGAAACCCAATTTGAAAAAGATGAAAAGTGGAAAGCCAACCTCATCAACCTTAAAGAAGAACCTGATTGGCTTACAAAAAAGAGGCCTTCAGACGCAGTGTTGATGGCGAAAAAAAATAAAATAGAGGCTGACCCCATCAAGGATGCAGCAAAGGGATTCGGAAATATGAAAGAAATAGATGGATGGGTTTTATTTTATTGAGTTAATTTCCCGTACCTGTTGGATCAGGATACAGGGTAGAATTTGTAATTTGGAAGAAATGTAAATCGTTTGGTAAATGAGGATTTTGGTTATTGAAGATGAGCGTGGTATCTCGGGATTTCTGAAGCAGGGTCTGGAAGAGGAATCCTATGCCGTCGATGTAGCTGATGATGGAAAGAGCGGACTTGACCTGGCTTTGAGTGGGGAATATGATTTGCTCTTGGTAGACTGGATGCTTCCTGGAATGAGCGGAATTGAAATTACCCGAAATTTCAGAAAATCCTTTCCGAATACTCCCTTGATATTTCTCACTGCAAAAGACACTTCTGATGAGGCAGTCTTCGCACTGCAGGCCGGAGCCAATGACTATATCCGAAAGCCGTTTCATTTTGAGGAATTGCTCGCGAGGATCAGGGTGCAGCTCAGACCAAAATCAGGTGAACAAGTGATTTTCACACTGGGTCCAATCGCACTGTACACGGATACACATAGGGTTGAAAAGGAAGGCAAAGAGGTTGTATTGACCCAGAAAGAATTTGCTTTGCTTGAGTACCTGATCCGCAACAAAGGCAAAGTATGTCGGAGAAGCAGGATCATTGAAAGTGTCTGGGACATTCATTTCGAATATGATACGGGGGTCATAGACGTTTTTATCAATTCGATCAGAAAAAAACTTGGGCTGTCCAAGGAGGATAATTATATACAAACAATCAGGGGAGTAGGCTATATGGCCCAAGAATAATGAATCTACCATACAAAATCCGACTTTCAATTTACTTGACAGGTGCTTCAGCCTTACTTGTTCTGATTGCCTTTTTGGTTATTTATGGCGTGGCCAATTGGACCGTCATAAGAAATATTGACAAGGATCTGGAATTGGAGACCAAAATCCATCAAAACCAGATCACTTTGGTTGATGGAAAGATCAGATTTTTGCATAAAGATGAGTGGGAGGAAGCTGAACACAAAGAAGTACAGTTCCATCCGATTTTTATTGAGATCGTGGACAAGGAAGGAATCCAATTGGATAAATCACCGAATCTTGGGAGCTTTCATTTGGGATTCAGAAAAGACCATTCTTCAAGTGAAAAAGGATACAACCAATTCTTTATCAATCAGGAGATTAGGCAGATGCAGATTGCTTTAAAACACGATGGAAAAACCGAAGGATACCTTCTTGTAGCCACCTCATTTGAAGAAGCAAAAAACCTGCTTTACAACCTTAGGATCATTTTGTATGTATTGTACCCACTCATTCTGTTTTCGCTTTTTTTGACCATGAGATTTCTTGCGGGCAAAAGTATCCAGCCAGTTGACAAAATCACCAAAATGGCCAAATTGATTTCCCAAAAAAACCTTGACAAAAGGATCCCCTTGCCGCAAAACAATGATGAAATCAAGGAACTCGCAGTGTCTATCAACGACCTTCTGGAAAGACTCGAAGCGGCCATGAAAAGAGAGCAGCAGTTTACTTCTGATGCATCACATGAACTTCGGACTCCGCTTTCAGTGCTGAAAGGAAACTTTGAGGTATTGATCCGCAAACCTCGGGAACAAGAGGAATATATTGCAAAGGTGAGATATGGCCTGGAAGAAATTGATAAATTGAACAGCATCATAGACCAACTCTTGGCCCTGGCAAGGGTCCAAAAAGATGCATGGGATATCCATGAAATCGACCTGGAAAGTATTGCACTGGAAGTCACCGAGTCCATCCAAAAAAGTGAAGGAAGAAAGATAAATTTTACAAACCGGTCTGAGGAGCCATTGTATGTTCAGTCTTATGAGAAATCGGTTTTCATCATTCTGACCAATCTCATTCAAAATGCATTGAAATATTCCAAAGATGACACCGAGGTTTCTGTGGCAATTTGGAAGGAGAATTCCACCGGAATTTTGGAAGTGAAAGACAAAGGAATCGGCATAGAAAAAGAAGCACAATCCAAAATATTCAATCCATTTTTTCGAGAAAATTCCCCTGAGCTTGGGAAAGTGCAAGGTTCAGGTTTGGGACTTTCGATAGTAAAAAAATTGTGTGATCATCTGGGAATCTCCATTTCCCTTGAAAGTGAAAAAGGTCAGGGGACGTCCATACGGCTCATTTTTCCTGATAAAACCGGATTTTAAGCAAACCTTAAGAATTCTCTAAGGATTCCAAAAGATGCCTGAAGATACATTTGAGTATTCAAATTACTCAAGTGTATATGCAAAGAAGAGATTTTCTACTCAGGATCAGTGCTGGGGCAGCTGCCGGTTTGGCTGCCACTAGCCTTGGAAGTTGCCTTTCCCAACCTGAAAATCCGCAAAATACTCCTGTTGACTTCACTTTGGATCTCAGCCAGTTTCCGCAATTGAACCGGACAGGAGGGTTTCTGATCAAAGATAATGTCCTGGTAGCAAGGACAATTCAGGGAGATTATGTAGCTGCTACTGTAATCTGTAGCCATGAACAGCAGCGAAAGGTGGTATATGATGACGACAAAAACCAGTTTCACTGCACGGCTCATGATGCAAGGTTTGATTCCAGAGGCAAAGGGCTGAACAGTAACGGAAAACGTAACCTGACTGTGTATAATACCCAACTAAACGGCAACGACCTTCGGGTTTATTCCTGACAAACGATGAAAAAGCTATTATTGATTTTCACACTGCTATTTGTAATTATCCATCAGGCAAAAGCCCAGGATATAGATAGCCTCTTGATGTCCCTAGATTCGGAAGCAGAAGTGCCGACTCAGTTACTACCTGACAAAATCATGTTTACCCAAAGAATATTTTGGGGTGAAAGGGGGCTAATGAGGCGGACCGGCATCATGAAGCTTAATGAAGAAAACAGAATCAAGGAACTGAAAATAAGGAGAACGATGCTGGTGACCCATCAGGTTCTGGGCTATGCCACTTTGGCGGGAATGATAGCACAGGGCATTGTAGGCGGGAAATTATACAATGGAGAAACACAACTCAAGGGTACCCACGAAACTTTGGCTGCAGCAGTGAACATAGGATATTTTACAGGCGCTGCCTTATCGCTCTTTGCGCCTCCTCCCTTGATATCCAAACAAGTCAAAGGACTGAATTCCATCAAAGCCCACAAAATCCTGGCTTCAATCCACTTTACTGCGATGGTGGCAACCAATATTCTGGCAGAAAAAGCCGGAGACCCCAAATACGCTAAAATCCACAAAGCTGCGGCATTTACCGCTTTTGGGGCATTTGCAGGTGCTACTATTGTTATGAAATTTTAGAAAAACAACTTATGAAAATCTCCCTGATTTTAACAATCCTTTTCCTGGGTTCAAGCTTTCCCCTGCCGTCAGTCAGCATGAGGGCAAAAAAAGAAACCTCTGAAATAACCTATAGCGCCAGCCATTCTCTTCATGACTGGACAGGCGTAAATAAAGAAGTAAATGCGGTGATAGTACTCGAAGATTCCGGTAGTACCATCCAAAAAGTGGCTGTAAGTGCGTTGGTTGCTGATTTTGACAGTCAAAACTCGAACAGGGATTCCCATGCACTCGAAGTCCTGGAATCAATCAAATACCCCAAAGTACAGTTTGTCAGTACTTCGATTTCCCAACAAAATGAGCAATTGGTGGTCAGTGGTAACCTGACTTTCCATGGTATCACCAAACCGATCCAATTCAAAGCCAATTCCAAAAAGAAAGAAAATGGCATCGTGGTGGAAGGCGAAATCCCCATTTCACTAGAGGAATATAAAGTTGAAAGGCCAAGTTTTATGTTGGTCAAAACAGAAGACATCATTAAAATCAACTTCCACCTCGAATTTTATCCATAATGTTTTTTAATGCTACTAAAACTTTGAAACCATGTTAGACAAAATCATCCGTTGGAGTGTAGGAAATAAGATCATTGTTTTTCTTTTTATCCTTGGTCTGGTTGGATTTGGATCTTATTCACTCTCCCAAATACCCATAGGCGCCGTGCCGGATGTGACCAATAACCAAGTACAGGTCATTACCACTTCCCGAAATCTATCTACAGAAGACGTAGAAAAATACCTGACTTACCCCATTGAGTTGGAAATGGTCAACTTGCCGGGGGTAAAGGAAATCCGGTCTGTTTCCAAATTCGGGCTTTCGGTAGTAACTATTGTCTTTGATGACAAAATCGGGACTTACCTACCAAGGCAGCTGATTGCCGAAAAAATCAAAACCGCTGAGCAAAAAATCCCTGCCGGTTTTGGACAGCCATTTATGGGCCCCATTTCGACTGGTCTGGGTGAGATTTTCCAATATATCATAGATGTGGCTCCGGGCTATGAAGACAGGTACAGCCTGACTGACCTGAGGACGATTCAGGATTGGGTAGTCAAAAGACAACTTTCCGGTATCTCTGGAGTCGTGGAAGTCAACACCTGGGGAGGATTTTTGAAACAATATGAAGTTGCTGTCAGCCCTGAGCGACTCAAATCAATGAACATTGACCTGCTGCAGGTATTCAAAGCGTTGGAAGAAAATAATGCCATTGCAGGTGGCGGATATATTGAAAAGACAAATGAATCATTTTTTATCCGTGCGGAAGGACAGGTCAAAACCTTGGA
>NZ_CDSBKL010000185.1:0-7886 GCF_977115555.1 Aquiflexum sp. | reverse complement strand
AAGCCAGTTTTGTTGTGTATCCAATTTACTGATAACAGATTCCAATAGTGCACTATTGAGAAAGTAATGTGAACCGATATATTTCTTTTGGTTTTTTTCTGGAATAAATTTCGGTTCACCAGGTTTTTCAACAAAATATTGGAAATACTTCCTTTTATCCAGCTTGATTCCCTTAGGCAATATCGTATCTCCGTTACTATAAAACATGGAATCAATTAGTCCGTTTTCTTGGATCAAGACGTATTCATTAAATTCCTTTTCTTGGAAATTCCCTGAATCAATGATCTCATTTTTATCATCCAAAAAGTCCCTGTAATTATTTTGTATATCCTCAATACTTTTGTGATGGTCTTCATGACTGATCGGGTGGTGGTTTTTGAAAAAAGAAAAACCAAATCCTAAGATTACCATAATCCCTACCAAAGAAAGCCCCACATTGTATACCCTGTTTTTGGTAAGTTTGTCACCATGTTGTAATCCAAATACAGATATTATAGGAAGTGAAAAAAGCATAACTGCAAGTAAAAAAACCAAAATTGTAAGGTTGGAAAAATCAACTCGGCGGCCTATTGAATCATAATATGATTTTTTGATAACACCTGCCATAAAAAATCTCATGTTTTCAACTACGACAGGAGTAAAATAGAGTAGGTAAGACTCATCTTTATAGATGATTTCATGCTTGATTACCGGCAGCCTAAAAGGTTCTGATTCGATATTATCGAATTCGGGTAATATCTTCCCCACCTCATTTTGAGGATATATGACTTTTCCGGAGGTGTCTGTCAGAAAAATTTTTTCGAAGAACAAATGCTTGTCAACTTTGATAAATAGATCAGAAAGCGGGATCGATAGCAAGGCGGGTTTTTTGATAAGTCTAAATTCAGGCAACCTATTTCCTTCGATATTTAGATCAAACAATAAAGGCTCTATTGTGCTCAGGCTGTCTTTTGGTAAGGAAAACAATTTCTTATCCAGATTAGATTGAAAGGCATATTGAAAATGACCCTTCACCAGTTCCATATTTCTGATGGCCTGACCTTCGAGCTCTTTTTTATTGCTGTTTGATTGCTGAAAAAGCATAAAGGCAATAGCAACTATTGCTACCAAAAAGACTCCCCATATTTTGAAGTTCTTGAGACCCATTAAAATTATGATTAAAAATAGGATTCAATATACAAAATCTGTTGATAATCAAAAATATATGAACATATTTTCTTTGAAAAAGGATATATTATCTGCTCTGATCTATTCTATATTTTTTATCAATTGTCAAAAAAATTACTGATCCCAAAATCATTATCTTTCTGGAAATAAAGTATGTTGATGTGTTCAAATTGATACATTATCGACATAATTTGAATCAAAGTATCCGATTTCCATAAAAAATAGGCAATTGTGATAGATATGTATTGTCAGAAAATCCATTTCATACCATCGTTTTTTGGATTTCAATAAATATACAGGCATATTTATTGCTTATCTTTGCAGCTGGGAAAAGTTAAAAATCGAATAAAGAAAGTTATAACCAATCAATTCAATGAAAAAAACCCTTATCTATCTAGCCTTTATTATTTTTTTGTCAGCTCCTTCATTTGGACAGAGCGCAGACACAACGGCATCATCCGACAATAGCAGTATCAGCAGTCAGTTTGACTTTCTGATGAAATCCTCCAACAATTATCAAGATTATAAAGTCATCAAAAAGACAAGTATTGAAAAATTCAAGTCCAATGTTATAGATTCTCTGAATGTGTTCAAAAACCAATTGGTCACTGTCAATCAGAACCTAAGCGAACAGCAATCCAAAATCGCCGGACTGGAAAAAGAAATCGCCGATACCAAAGTTCTTTTGGCAACGGCTGAGGAAGCGAGGGATAATTTTGAGTTTTTTGGTATGCCCATATCCAAAACAGCTTACAGCAACCTCATGTGGACAATCGTTGGTTTGCTGACTGCAGCATTCCTCTTCTTTCTATTCAAATACAGCCAAAGCCATAAACTGATTTCAAAAGCACAAAAAGACTTGGCTGATGCCTTAGAAGAATTTGACCAGCACAGAAAAAATACCCTGGAAAGAGAACGAAAACTCAAAAGGGAATTGGTGGATGCCATGAATGGAAAAACCAATTAAAACCAACATAGTCTAAAATCAAAAAATCCGGCTGAGTTTACACCCAGCCGGATTTTTTTTGAACCTTGGTAGTTTTACAAGATAAGGATCAATAGTAAAATAATGATGATAATCGCTCCAACAGAAAGATAAATACCGCCTCCCATTTGCTTGGCTTCCACTTTCATGTCCTTCAATTCATTTTTAACTTCTTTTCTTTCTTCCTTGCTCATTTCAGAGAAATCCATCTCTTTGATTTCATCCACCCTCTTTTCAATTTCAGAAAGTCTCTCTTTTTGCTCCGGAGAGAGTTCTTCTTTCACATTTTTTTTGGAGGCTGCGGAAGCATCCATTTCAAACGCAAAAAACATCACTAAAAAAGACAAGGCGTACATTAACTTTTTCATAGGCCAAATATTTTGTTTGAGTTGATTTAAGATTTTTTGAATATATAATTATCCCTCGAAAATTCCATAAAAAACACGATCAGAATTTTTGAATAGCCGGTTTTTTAGTTTGGCCAATCCACCCATTTTTAGTTCTTTCAGTAAGATTATTATTTGTAATTTAGCCTCTCTTTGAAAACAGGTTTTCAAAGTCAACATAGTTCTACCTCAACCCAATTGACTCATGTCCCCAAAAGGAGATAAAAAACTTTTTCTGCTCGATGCCATGGCATTGATTTACAGAGCCCATTTTGCATTTAGTAAAAATCCACGAATCAATTCCAAAGGTTTAAATACGGGCATTATGCTTGGTTTTACCAACACCTTGCTCGAAGTATTGGAAAAGGAAAAACCAACCCATATCGCTGTGGCATTTGATACCAAGGCGCCTACCTTCAGGCATTTACAGTTCGAAGCTTATAAAGCCAACCGTCAGGAGCAGCCGGAAGATATTGGAGTAGGTATCCCTTGGGTCAAGAAAATCGTGGAAGGGTTCAACATCCCCATCTTGGAATTGGATGGCTTTGAGGCAGATGACATTATCGGAACTATTGCCAAAAAAGCTGAGAGAACAAGTTTTATTGTCTATATGATGACCCCAGACAAGGATTATGGGCAGATCGTGGAAGACCACATTTTCCTTTATAAGCCTGCCTTTATGGGAAATGGTGTAGATGTCATGGGCCCAAAGGAAGTATGTGCCAAATGGGACATCGAGCATGTAGACCAAGTCAGGGATATCTTAGGCCTGATGGGTGATGCTGTTGACAATATCCCCGGAATCCCGGGAATCGGTGAAAAGACAGCGGTAAAATTATTGAAGGACTTTGGAACTGTTGAAGGACTGCTTCAAAACACCGACAAACTCAAGGGCAAGCAAAAGGAAAACGTTGAGAACTTTGCCCAACAGGGTTTGCTTTCCAAAGAATTGGCTACCATCAAAATCGATGTCCCTGTCGATTTCGATGAAGTTGCTCTCCGGTATGATGGACCAAATGAGGAGATGTTGAAAGCTATTTTCTCTGAATTGGAATTCAGGACTTTGACCCAAAGGGTATTTGGGGAGAAAATGAAAAAACCCGCTCCAAAAGCCAATGAGCAGCTTGGGCTCTTTGGACCGGTAGATTCCCCCAAAACCATTTCCCAAAACATTGAAGAAGAGGAATTGGAGGAGGAAGAAATCCCAGGAACTTCTGCTCCCCAAGTATATGACAGCATCCTGACCACTGCCAATGATTACCATAAGGTAGAGGGCGAAGCAGCCATCAAGGAATTGATCTCCTACCTGGAACTGCAAGGTGAATTCTGCTTTGACAGCGAAACCACCTCTCTGAATCCCAACGAAGCGGAACTGGTGGGGCTGTCATTTGCCTACGTACCGGGTGAGGCTTTTTATATCCCTTTTCCTTCAGATCAGGAAGAATCAAGAAAACAACTTGAGCTTTTCAAAGGGATTTTTGAAAATGAAAACATCACTAAAATAGGTCAGAATATCAAATACGACATGCTGGTACTGAAAAACTATGGCATGGAAGTCAAAGGCAGACTATACGATACCATGCTGGCTCATTACCTGATCGAACCGGAAGGGAAGCATTCTATGGATTGGTTGGCACAGCAGTATTTGAGTTACAAAACAGTCTCGATCGAAACCCTAATCGGGAAAAAAGGAAAAAACCAGGGCAATATGCGGGACGTGGAAGTGGATGAAGTCGTCCCTTATGCTGCCGAAGATGCGGATATTACGCTTAAGCTTAAGGAAAAATTTGACCCCATCATCAAGGAAAACGGTCTGGAAAAACTCCTTCATGAAGTAGAAAACCCGCTGATCGAGGTGCTGACTGACATGGAATTTGAGGGTGTGAAAATAGATACAGACAGTTTGGCTGAGCTTTCCATCCTTTTGGAAGAAGAAAGTAAAGCGATTGAAAAAAGGGTCTATGAATTGGCAGGGGTAAGGTTTAACCTTGCTTCGCCAAAGCAGTTGGGGGATGTATTGTTTGAGAAACTCAAACTTGATCCCAAAGCCAAAAAAACCAAAACTGGACAATATGCCACCGGGGAAGAGATCTTGAGCAAACTTGCCGGAGAACATGAAATCGCCGAGGCTATCCTCGAATACCGTCAGATGGTCAAGCTGAAGTCCACCTACGTGGATGCCCTTCCTACCATGATCAATCCAAAAACAGGCCGCGTACATACAACTTACAACCAATTTGTTGCCGCCACAGGAAGGCTTTCCTCCATCAATCCCAACCTGCAAAACATTCCGATCAGAACAGCACGGGGACGTGAAATCCGAAAGGCTTTTGTCCCAAGAGATGAAAATCATGTGATTCTTTCAGCAGATTATTCTCAGATCGAGCTACGCATCATGGCGGCATTTTCCCAGGATGCTTCCATGATCGAAGCTTTCAAGCAGGGAAGGGATATCCATGCTACCACTGCCGCCAAGATATTCAAGGTTCCCTTGGAAGAAGTAACTACGGACATGCGAAGAAAAGCAAAGACCGCCAATTTTGGGATCATTTATGGCATATCCGTATTTGGGCTTTCTCAGCGCTTAGCCATCCCAAGGTCAGAAGCCAAAGAAATCATTGATGCTTATTTTGCGGAATTCCCGGCAGTAAAGGAATACATGGACGGAGCCATCGAAAAAGCCAGAAAAAATGAATATGTGGAAACCATCCTTGGCCGCAGAAGATACCTGAGAGATATCAATTCCCGAAACATGACCATGCGTGGCTTTGCCGAGCGGAATGCCATCAATGCCCCACTCCAAGGATCTGCCGCTGACCTCATCAAAGTCGCCATGATCAATGTTTATAGGTGGATGAAAAAAGAAAACCTCAAATCCAAAATGATCCTTCAGGTCCATGACGAATTGGTCTTCGATGCTCACAAAGACGAGGTAGAACTGCTACAAAAGGAAATCCCGAAACTCATGTGCAATGCTGTCAAAATCGAAGTTCCCCTAGAAGTTGAAACCGGAATAGGAAAAGATTGGCTGCAGGCACATTAATAGACGTGAGACGATAGACATGAGACTTGAGACGTGAGAGAAATAATGATGAATTCTGAATTGAAAATGAAGAATGCCGGATTCGAAAAAAACAAAAAAATTGCCAAATAAAATCAAGAAATACGATTTGTGATAGATTTTCCGAAAGGTTTAATTAGCCATAAGACGCTAGACAGGAGATGTGAGATAGATTTCCGAAATGATTGGAATACATTTTCCAAAAAGGGGAAATCATTAATTTTGGCCTTGGCCACACAAAACTTCCAAACCTAATTTTGAATTTAATACTATTTTGAACTCACTAGAAAACTGTCTCTTGTCTCACGTCTCGAGTCTCAAGTCTTGTGTCTCATGTCTCATATCTTAAAAAATGGCTAAAACAAAAACCACTTTCTTCTGCCAAAACTGTGGCGCACAAAGCCCCAAATGGATCGGAAAATGTCCCGCTTGTGGGGAATGGAATACCTATGTAGAGGAAGTCATCCAAAAGGAGGAAGCAGGAAAAGGCAATTGGAAAGCTGTCGGGGCAAGGGATAAGAGAGCTGCGATACCAAAGCGCCTCTCTGAAATCAACTTTGAAGAGATGCCAAGGACAGTGACCCATGATGCGGAATTGGACAGGGTGTTGGGGGGTGGGATCGTGCCGGGATCTTTGGTACTAATAGGAGGCGAACCGGGGATCGGTAAATCCACCCTGATGCTGCAGATTGCGCTTTCCCTACCAGGATTAAAAGTTCTCTACGTATCAGGAGAAGAAAGTGAAGCCCAGATCAAGATGCGTGCTGATCGAATGTCTTTTAAATCAGACAATTGTTATGTGCTTTCGGAGACCAATACCCAACAGATTTTTCAACAAATAGAAATCCTCCAACCTGAACTGTTGATCATTGACTCGATTCAGACCTTGCACAGCCAATATGTGGAATCTGCTGCCGGGTCGGTTTCTCAAGTAAGGGAATGTACCGCCGAGCTCATGAAATTTGCCAAGGAAACAGGCGTACCGGTATTCCTGATCGGGCACATTACCAAAGACGGTTCCATCGCCGGACCAAAAGTCCTGGAACATATGGTCGACACCGTGCTACAGTTTGAAGGAGACAGGCATCTCTCCTACCGGATTCTCCGCACTTCCAAAAACAGGTTTGGCTCGACCAATGAGCTCGGCATCTATGAAATGCGTGGTGAAGGCTTGCGACAGGTGGCAAATCCTTCTGAGATTTTGCTGACGCAAAGGGAGGAAGTACTGAACGGTGTCGCCATCGGTGCGATGCTGGAAGGCAACCGCCCTCTGTTGATAGAAATCCAATCTTTGGTGAGTCCTGCTACTTATGGCACGCCACAGCGGAGCAGTACCGGTTTTGATGCCAAGCGATTGAATATGCTTTTGGCAGTTTTGGAAAAAAGAGGGGGCATGCGCTTGGGACAGCAGGATGTTTTTCTCAATGTCGCAGGTGGTATGCGCGTGGATGATCCTGCCTTGGACCTTGCAGTCTGCGCTTCTTTGGTATCATCCTATGAAGACAATCCCGTACCGGAAGACATTTGTTTTGCAGGAGAAGTAGGATTGGGAGGGGAGATCAGGGCTGTCAACCGTGTAGAGAACCGCATTGCTGAAGCAGAGAAATTGGGATTCAAGAGAATCATGGTTTCCAAGTATGCCATCAAAGGTTTGGATGTAAACAAATACAAGATCCAAGTCATCGCTGTCAGCAAATTGGAAGAGATGTATCAGAGATTGGTGGGGTAATTTGATTATCCGATATTTTGTCAGCAGGTTAATTTGGGCATTCGAATGAAAAATGATGAATTCTGTATGCTGAAGGTAAGCTGTGATTTCTGTGCCCGTATCCTCTTTGCTAGAAAAACAGAGTTAACCACAGATGAACACGGATTTTCACAGATGATTTGAGATGATTCTGAAAAAATTTTACCGCAATGATCGCGATGGTTTCGCTAAGAACACAAGGTGGCCATCTTAAGACCTTTAGGCTTTTTCGTTTTTTTCTTTGCGCCTTCGCGCCTTCGCGGGACATGTTTAAGCCCAATGTGCGCAATGGTTTCGCCAAGAACACAAGGTGAATTTCTTAGAGGCTTTGCTCTTTTATCTCTGCGTGATATATTATTGTAATTTTTTCTCCGTTCCCTACGCGTCCTCTGAGGTAAATTTTTTGCTTGCGTCTTCGCGCCTTCGTGGGACACATTCTCTTTTTTTTCTGCATCAATCTGCGCTATCTGCGGGAAAAAATCTTTACCACAGATGAACACGGATTTTCACAGATGATTTGAGATGATTCTGAAAAAATTT
>NZ_CDSBKL010000184.1:0-7898 GCF_977115555.1 Aquiflexum sp. | reverse complement strand
TTGAAATGAACACAGGTATCTTTTTAAACTTTTTAACTGAAAAAAATGACCTTGCGAGTTAAAAATTTCAATTTCTTCATTTTGGAATCCAAAAAAAAAGCGCTTTCAAGATTGAAAGCGCTTTTTATGAATGATTTTCTAAGATTATTTTTTCAAATCACCTTTTACTTCTTCCATGATCTTTTCTACTTCTTTCACATCAATATTTTTATCCTTGGAGTGAAACGAAATAAGTTTTGCAAACGAACCACTGAAATACCCAGCAAGAAGATTCTTGATTGAAAAGCTTCGGTATTCGTCCTTAGATACTATAGGAAAATACTCATGTGATTTTCCATAGGCTTTGTGATTGACAAATCCTTTTCTTTCCAGAATTCTCACTATCGTGGAGACAGTGTTATAGGCTGGTTTGGGTTCAGACATTTTTTCTAGGATATCTTTCACGAAGCCTCGCTCGATATCCCACAGAATTTGCATAATCTGCTCTTCTGCGCGGGTTAGTTCTCTCATAATGTGTTTAAGTTTAAATTCGTTTCCAACTTATCCATTTAGTTTCTTAATTCCAAGCAAACTTTTTAAATATTTTTTTGAGTTCTTTAAAATAGAAATGAATGAGACCATATTTAGTTCTCTGAAATGGAATTAATTAAAAAAAATCATGAAAAAATCATGAAATACAAATATTAACCTTTTAACAGAAAGTATACCGATACAAAAATAAAAACCTCCATTTGGAGGTTTTTAAAGATGAATTATAACTATTTAGGCTAAATCGGCCTAAGTTTGATTATTCCTGTAGCGTGCAAAAGTTTTACTATTGGGTAGGTAGGATCAAATTCATACCATTTTACAGCAAAGTTTGGCCTGTTAGGTAATTTGTGGTGATTGTTCTGAAATAGTTCGCCAAGCATCAAAACGTCTAACAACAAGCTGTTTTTGGATTTGTCATTGTTGTCAAAGTTTGCATAACCATATTTGTGGCCGCTCCAGTTAACGATGGCACCATGTACCGGACCCATCATAAAGTGGATAGGTAATAAAAAGTACATCCACCAATGTGTTCCTGCCAATTCAAATACTGAAATACTTAACACATATACCAAGACATAAAACACACCCCAGCCAAGTCTTACAATCATTGTGTCTGCAAAAAGATCGAATTTATTCCAATCGGGAACATCTTTTGAAAACCTTTCCTCTGGTTTCAATTTAAAACTGAAGTAATCATTATAAATATTTTTTGTTTTCCACATCATGGTAAAAAGGTTCTCTGTATGGTGTGGACTATGGGGATCTTTTGGAGTATCACTGTAAGCATGATGCATTCTATGCAAAATAGCATATGCCCTCGGTGAGAGATATGAACTACCCTGACATGCCCAAGTAAAAATGTAAAAAAACTTTTCCCAATATTTATTCATTGAAAACATCTGATGGGCAGCATACCTATGGAGGAAGAAACTTTGGCAAAACAAGGAGAAATACCAATGCAAAAGGAAGAAAACGATTAAAATCACTTTTATGGGATTAAGATTATTATTGATTCTGTAAAGATATACTCAAAAATCAAAAATTTAAATCAAAGTTGTAGGAACGGAGTGTTAAATGATAAAAATCATCAAAATGGATTTATCTGGCTAGATCCTGATTTTAACCAAGGGTTTGAAATTAATTCATATTTTTAAAAAAAAATTGAAATCATGAGCAAATCCAGAGAGGCATTTCAGATTATCACGCAATTGGTCCTTGGGGCCATTTCTGTCCTAATAGCCCAATATATTCTCCCCGGAGTAGATGTTACAGATTTCTTTACGGCTTTGGTTGTGGCGGCATTATTGACTCTATTGAATTTGACCATCAAACCTATTCTCATTTTTCTGACTATACCGATTACAATTTTGACATTGGGTTTGTTTTTGCTTGCAGTGAATGCAATCCTTATTTTATTGGCTGCAGAAATTATTCCGGGATTTTCAGTCGATGGATTTTGGTGGGCTTTGTTGTTTAGCTTGATTCTTAGTCTCATCAATTCTCTTCTTGGAGTAAATTTGGGTCGGAGTCGCTAGTTTCAAAATTCATAAGAGGGTAGGGTTTGGTCATTTATCCGACGATAATAAGACTTCTCACCATTTTCATTTTTAAAAAAGTGTTTTTTATCTGATTTCTTGACATGTACCAGCAAAACAGATTTTTCTGTTTCAATATTTCTTTCATTCAGTTCAACTGTTTCTAGAATTTCAAACTGGAGAATGGGGGGAGGTTCACAATTTTCGGAAATAGCTTTTTCGACCATAAAAATTTCCTCTAGAGGATCTATTCCTATGATTTTTTTCTTGTCGGAAACTCCGATCACAATAATTCCTCCCTCAGTATTAGCAAAAGCAACCAAAGTTTTTGCGAATTTTTGGGGAGAATTTATCAATTGTTTAAAGTCAATTGTATCACTCTCTTTTCTTTTTAAGAGGGTTTTCAAAAATTCTTCATTTTTTTTTGGTAACAACATTTTTTTTTAATATAAAACCTTGTATTTTAAGTAATTAAATCAAAAAAGTTTAACTTCTGTGGTATATATGCTTTTAAGTCAGCAGAAACCGTTGTATGTTGTCAACAATTCCACAAACTTTTATAATATGAAATACCAAAATGAAGGTTTTGCACCAGAAACCATAGCAGCCTTAAAAAAAGAACTTGAAACCTCTAAGAAGAGTTTTAAGATTGTCCCCGGGGAGGATAATTCCGAGGAATTTGTTAATTTTTATTTTATTGGAATGCACGAAGGCAAAGAAGTAATCTACGATGCAGCCCTTTATACATTAAGGTTACATCATGCATCTGAAGTCTATGAGCTCGCAGAACATGAAGCCGCAAAGAAATTTTCCAATTTTAAGGGGATTCACTATGAGGAAGATGAGAATGGAAATCTCAAACCATTGAGCAGTGAGGAGGAAGAGATTGGTTGGTTTATGACTGAAATCATCATGGATATAGAAGAAGATGAATCGGTGAAAGTCCAGGAATTCGTCGATGTGGACATGAATCATGACTATGGGATAGGTTTGGATGCTGCATTGAATGTCGACGAAATAAATGAAAAGGTGATTTCGAAGTTTGTAAAAGAATTTAATGAAGACACTTTGGTTCTCGATGATACACTCTATGCTTTTCAGTCAGAGGAAGAAGATGTGGATGATTAGAAATATCGTATTGTCAAACCATTTTTGAAAACGCTTGTTAAACAACAAGCGTTTTTTATGTTATGCTCAAAATTGCCTGGTCCCCTGTTTATTGCCATCCTCTTCCGGAGGGACACAGATTCCCGATGGAGAAATACAACCTGATTCCTGAACAGCTTCTCTATGAAGGTACAGTCATGGAATCAAATTTTTTTACTCCCGAAAATTTGGATGATAAATGGATCCTAACAACCCACAGCCCATACTATTTTGCCAAATTAAAATCCTTGGGCTTAAGTAAATCAGAGATCAGAAAAACAGGCTTTCCCCTTAGTCAGCAATTGATTGAAAGGGAAATTCATATTATGAGTGGTTCTGTTCAGGCGGCAGTATTTGCTCTGGAATATGGCATAGCAATGAACGTGGCAGGTGGGACCCACCATGCTTTTGCAGACAGGGGAGAAGGCTTTTGTTTGTTGAATGATATTGCGATTGCTTCAAATTACCTTTTGGAAAACGGATTGTCCAAAAGAATTTTGGTTGTGGATTTGGATGTTCATCAGGGAAACGGAACAGCTAAAATATTTGAAAACAATCCATCTGTATTCACATTCAGCATGCATGGAGACTCCAATTATCCCTTGCATAAAGAAACTTCAGACCTCGATATCGGATTGCCTGATAAAATCGACGACTTCCAATACTTGAAAATTTTGAAAGAAACTTTACCAAAATTGATTGATTCCATTGAACCTGAATTCATTATGTACCAAAGTGGGGTGGATGTATTGGATTCAGACAAATTGGGTAGATTGGGGCTGTCTATAGCCGGCTGTAAAGAAAGAGATAAAACTGTTTTGGAATCGGCCAAAAAACACGCAATACCTATTATGTGCTGCATGGGAGGAGGATATTCCGAAAAGTTGAGCCTCATTGTAGAAGCACACGCCAACACTTTTAGACTTGCGCAAGACTTATACTTCTAAATATATGGAAACTTTAAAAAGAAAATGGCTTAGATATGCGGTGACTGGGATTCTGGTCATGGGTTTTGGATTGAGTGTAATGGGAGAGGCCATCATCGCAAAATCTTTAGAAAAACCGTTTATAACTTGGTTCTTGACAGGGACGGTCAGTTTGTCTTTGATTTTTGCGGGATTGTCGCTTTTTGGACAGGCTGTAGTTTACAAAACGCTGATTGATCAAAAGAAAAAAGATCTTTAACGGAAATTAACATTTGACCCCTCAAATAAAATTTGCAAAAAAGATACTTTGTTTATATTTGCGCCAATTAGAAAAAAGACAATCGTGAAAAAAACAGCAAAATTATTAGTCTTGGCGGGTATTTCAGCTTTGACTTTTTCTTCGTGTGACCAAGCTGGTAAAAGCACAGAAGGAACGGCATCAACCGAAACAAATGCGGAAGTAAGTGTGGCAGACCTGAAAGTTGCCTATGTATTGACCGACAGTGTGATCGCCAGATATACCTATTTCAAAGAGAAATCTGCAGAAATTACCCAAAAGGGAAAGAACTTTGAAAGTGAATTAGGATCAAGAGCAAAGGGATTTGAGCAGGAAGTAGCGAATTTTCAGCAGACAGCCCAAGCGATGACACCTAATCAAGCAAGAGCCAAACAAGATGAATTGGTGAAAAAAGAACAAAACCTGGTTACCTACAGAGATAACATCATGCAGGAATTGTCCGGAGACGAGTCAAAATTGTATAGCGATGTCTATGATCAGATCCAAGAATATTTGACTGAATATGCTGAGGCAAATAATTTAGAAATGGTCCTTTCTTATACTAGAGGTGGGGCAATTTGGTATTCAAATAAAGCTTTGGATATCACAGATATCGTGGTCGAAGGGATCAATAAGAAGTACGATGCTTCTAAAGTTCCGGCTCCTGCAAAATAAGTAATCCTGTTATTTTATGAAGCCCGGCACTTCCAGTCGGGCTTTTTTTATGTCTATTAAATTGGTACTTTTGCACCGAAAAATTCAACAATCACTTTATGAAAATCACAGAATTTTTAAAACATAACTTCAGACACTTCAATGCAGCAGCCTTGATCGATGCTGCGGAAGGGTACAAAACCCATTTGGACAACAATGGCAAAATGATGGTCACCTTGGCAGGAGCTATGTCCACGGCCGAGATGGGAATTTCACTTGCTGAAATGATCCGTCAAGACAAAATCCAGATTATTTCCTGTACAGGCGCCAACTTAGAAGAAGATGTTTTCAACCTTGTTGCTCATGATTATTATGAGAGAATTCCAAATTACAGGGAACTGTCTCCTGAGCAAGAACAGGATTTGTTAAACCGACACATGAACAGGGTTACAGACACCTGCATTCCTGAAATGGAAGCCATGAGACGGATAGAAAATGTGATTTTGGAGGAATGGGTAAAAGCTGACCAAGCCGGTGAAAGTTATTTCCCACACGAGTTTTTCTATAAAATCCTTTTATCAGGTAAGTTAGAGTCAAGTTATCAGATAGATCCAAAAAATTCATGGCTGTTGGAAGCTGCAAAAAAGAACCTTCCTATTATCGTTCCTGGATGGGAAGATTCAACGCTAGCCAACATGTTTGCAGGTCATGTAATCTCAGGTGATGTAAAGAATGTACATACTGTAAGGACAGGTATAGAATACATGATGTTTCTTGCAGAATGGTACACCCAAAACGCAAAAGACGAAAGTACTGTAGGATTTTTTCAAATTGGCGGGGGAATTGCTGGTGATTTCCCAATATGTGTTGTTCCGATGCTTCACCAGGATTTACAGAGAGACAATATACCGCTTTGGGGTTATTTCTGTCAGATTTCTGATTCTACGACTTCTTACGGATCCTATTCCGGAGCTGTACCAAACGAAAAGATAACCTGGGGCAAACTTGGACTTGACACACCAAAATTTATAATAGAATCAGATGCTACCATTGTAGCACCACTGATTTTTGCAATTGTCCTGGATCAATAAAATGAAATTAAAAAGTAACTGTATTTTATCAAAAGCAAGTGGGTTTTTCCTGCTTGCTTTTTTCCTTTTTTCGGCTGTATTCGGGCAAGAGATAAGCCCGATTAAGCCTTTAAATTCTCCCTACGATGAGCAGAACCCTGTTTTCTCTCCCAATGGTGAATTGTTTTTTACAATTGGATTTCATCCTGAAAACGCCGGAGGTCCAACAGATTTTGGGGACATCTGGTACAGCAAATTGGATGGTAATGGAGATTGGCAAGCCCCACAAAGAGTTCCTGATTTATCTACAACAGGAAACGATGTGCTTGTGGGTTTTTCAGATGCTTTGACTGCAATGGTTTACCATAGCGGCCAAAATGGAAAAAGACAGGGAATTCACCAATATTCACGATTTGGCAATTCTTGGAATTACCTCCGACCTGTAGAAATGGGTAATTTTAAGAACAATGGAACCTACTTCAGTGGCAGGCTTTCTTCAGATGGAAATATCATGATCATGTCCATGGCTTCCTTTGGGAGTTTTGGAAATGAAGATATCTATGTCAGTTTCAAACAATCAAATGATGTTTGGTCTTCCCCATTGAACCTTGGCTCTCAAGTCAATACTTTTGCCCAAGAGCATAGCCCATACCTGTCTGATGACCTTCAGACGCTTTATTTTTCTTCTAATTATATGGAAAACAGAAGAGGAAAGGATATTTATTTTTCCCAAAGAACCAGTTCATCTTGGGAAAAGTGGACTGCTCCTTCACCAGTCGAAAATACCAATACCCAAGGCTCTGAAATGGGATATGTAAAAATTCCGGGAGGAGAAAATAATGCTGTTTTTACAAGTACTAAAAACAGTGAGGGTTTTGGAGATTTTTTTGTAGTCAAATACCAGACCATTGAGCCATTACTTGCCAAAGAAGAAGTAATCACCAAACTTCCAATAGCAGTAGAATCGCAACCAAAAGCTGAAAGTTTTGTCGCATTGGAAAAGTCAGATACGCTTCTAGTTGAAAAAGACTCCAGCCAACTAATTATTCCAATAGTTACTGCTGATTCTGTAAATAGCGTCACGGAAATTATTCCAGAAGAAAAACTTGTAGACAACCCTGTCTTGCCTTCAAAAAAGAAAAGAGAAGATATTTTCATCCTTGATGCCTTAACCAAAAACCCGATAGCCTATAAAATTGAAATAGGCAATGATAGGGGAGTAAAAAAAGAGGTGTCAAGTCAAGAGCAACTTTGGGTTGAAATAGAAGAACCACAATGGGTTAACTTTACAATAAGTTCCAAAGGATACATTCCAAAACTATTGGATAAAAGCAGCCTGATGGAATTGGAAGGAAAAGAAATTTTGCTAAAACCAGCTGTAGCGGGAACGGCAATAATACTGGAAAACATTCAGTTTAACAGAGGAACTTCAGATTTTGCAGATTCCCGATCCATACAGGTTTTGGATGACTTTGTATTATTTCTCAAAGAAAATCCTGAAATCAAAATAAGGTTGGAAGGTCATACAGACAATGCAGGAGATCCATCCCTGAATAAAGACCTTTCCATGAAAAGAGCATCAAAAATCCGTGGCTATCTTACCATTAATGGGATTGAATTTGAAAGAGTCCGAATATCAGGTTGGGGAGGAACCCGTCCTATAGCCGATAACAATACTGAGGAAGGAAGAACAATCAACAGAAGGGTAGAATTATTGATTGAAAATTAGTTTTGATTCATCAAATAAGTTTAGATTTAT
>NZ_CDSBKL010000183.1:0-7937 GCF_977115555.1 Aquiflexum sp. | reverse complement strand
TGCAGCCCTGCACCACAAAAATTGAACTTATTGACATAGAGGGCTTGGCGAAGCAAACATTCAATGTGCCGGACATCAATAAAAATGTTTTCGGGTCATTTAGGGTAAAATTCAATTGGAAATTGCCTTGGCCGGGCAGATATTTCCCAAAAAGTTAAGGTGCATATAATTATTGAAATTTTAGCTTGATTTCGGGAATTTTGGAATCTTTCTAAATGTTCTTTTCAACCTCAATCTGGATTATTTTTTTTCAAAAGTCGGTTCCAATAGGGGTGATTCCATATTGGACCGGAATTAATCTAAAGGTTCACAATTAGGAAAAAGCAAATTACATTTCTTAGGGTTTATTTTTTTATAATCAATTGATTTTTAGGGTGATAAAAACTATTATCGAAAAATCTTCAAGGTTTTGTAAGAAATGGATGGTGAGTAAGTACTAACTTATTGACAATTCGCCTTATGACTGAACAGAAACAAACAGACGTCTTTCATTACTGGTTGGAAAACCACAAAGCCATACTCTTTAAGGTAGTAAGGGCTTATGGATTCAATCAAGAAGACCAGGAAGACCTTTTTCAGGAGATAGCTGTTCAAGTCTGGCGCTCTGTCTCAAAATTCAGGAACGACTGCGCAGTCACTACTTGGATGTATCGAATTGCACTGAATACCGCCCTCAAATGGAGCAGTAAGGAGCGCAAGCATCAGGTGGGTCGAGAGGATCTTGACCAGAAAGCACACGTTTTAATCGAGCAGAAGGACTTTGCCGATGAAAGACTTGACTGGCTCTATGAGCAAATCTCTCACCTTGATAAAGTAGAAAGATCACTGTGTCTCTTATTGCTGGATGGATTCAGCTACAAAGAGATGTCAAAGATCACGGGTATTTCCGAAAGTTATGTAGGTGTAAGAATCAATCGGATCAAGAAGCACCTGAGTAAGCAATCAGAAAAAATAAGACAAAATGGAATTTGAAGAAATGAAAAAAATATGGGACGCGCAGAATGGTCAGGCATTGTATGCTATTGACGAAAAAGCCCTGCACAACAAGGTCATCGCAAAGAAAAATAAAGCTGCACAGACCGCAAATAAAATGGAATTGACACTGATAGGCAGTTTATTGGTGGCAAGTGGTATGATCTGGAGGGTCATGTTTATGAAATCGAGTTTTGAACTCGTACAAGTAGTATTTGCTTCGCTTCTTTTACTTGTGGCAGCTGCCATCTTCCTCAGTCGAAGAAAGCGCTTGGCTTGGCAGAATTCTTTTGAGAACAGCATGCTTGGAGATCTTGAGCAGGGTTTGGCAAATGCCAGGTACCAAGTGAACCTGTCCAAAGCCGCGGGTTTCTTATACCTGACAGTGACAGGTTTTGCTGTGGTATCTGTCTTTCAAGAGGTGGCGGACTGGTGGAAATCTGCCTTGGTACTTTTGCTTTTTGGATTTGGCTATTTCGCTTCCCGCTGGGAACACCGGAAGTTTTATGTAGGCCAAAAGAAAAATTTGACGGTTATGAAAGAGCAGTTGTTGCGTATGGAAAACGAACCCCCGGAAAACATTCCGAGGGAATAAAGGGGGGGCTAAGCCCTCTCTTTTTAACATGAGTTCCCCAATGGTAGGTATCAGCTGCTATCTAAAACTTATAACCATACCCAATTCGGAATACCTGTGCCAAATCTGACCAAATTTTTTAAAATCATTAATTTATGGAAATTCCCTTTGTCCAAAGCGGTGCCCCATCTTCCCATTTATTATGCGTCAGTCTGATTTTTTTACCGGAGCTGAGGTGAATGGCAAAGATTTCTCCATACTGCTGAGGTCCAAAAATAACAGGCTGAACCAGGGGCTCTTCGTCATTAATCCCTCCTTCTTCCGAAGTGTAAATGATCCATTCCCCATCAGGAGAAAAATGCGGATGGGCATCCTGTCCTTTATCTGTGGTAAGCTGCTTTGCCTCACTCCAAGTTCCATCGGCATTCAAGACAGTCAGGAAGATATCCATTGTTTTCACCTTGCCTTCTATGTCAGTGCCAAGTCGATCTGAGCAGAAGGCAATTTTATCACCTTGAGGGGAGATGATCGGGAAATTGTCCCGATGCTCATCTGAGGTAAGGTTCAGAACCTCCTCCCCTTGCTTTAAGTAAATATCGAAAAAACCACTTCTACCACTTCTAAACACCATTTTTGATTTGTCTGAGGAAATGTCACCAAAGCCATCATTAAAATCAGAAAACGTAAGTCTGGTAATCTTCATTGAGCTCAGATCAAGAGAGAAGACATCTCCCTGATTTGAAGGCCCACCTCTGAAATTACCCACACCGTAAAGCAGTTCACCTCCCTCAGGATTGAATTTTGTATCGATCACCATCCCATTTAACGGATTATAATTAGCGGGCTTCACAAAAGTATAAAGTGGTCTTACCTCATTTGATTTATAATCTACTTCAAAGAATTGAATCGGAATTTGTATCAGCAGCGGAAGGATCGCAATCAAAAAAAGTACACTTACAAAATTTAAGACAAAAACTGTTCGGATTTGCCTGGACAGGATTCCTTTCCCCTTCTTATAAATTAAAACAAGAACCAAAGCCAAAACTATTGCCACTATTCCAAGGTACACACGCATGGTGTTGATGGGGGCAAGTTGATCGATAAAGAAATAGTAAAGGACGAAGGAAATCAAAGCAAGAGTTGCTAGCGCAATGCCATTGAAAAGAAGGAAAGCAGTCAGTTTTTCTTTGGCAATTTTCAGGTTTCTATTTCCCAAGCCAATAAAAATCACATAAATAAGCAGAATGGCGAGCAGGCTGTATGTCCAGGGAGTAATAGCATCTGATAGTCCTCTTACATCAGTGTTATCAAAAATCAGTGTGTGATTATTGGGATTTGGAGGAGCGGCAAATGCTCTCCGAACAGCATACATATCAATTTGATTTGTACTCAAGTCTTTGGAATAAGGAGATCCCTTTACCAACAAATCACCTTCAAATCCACCAATATTATACTCTGTTTCCAATGGAGGTTCTCCTCCATAAAAAGTCATTGTACCATTTTCATGAATTTTTGCTCCTAAGAAATTTGAGTTGGAGCTAAAAATAGAGTCCACTTGATTCGTCTTGAGATTCAGGCTCATGAGGCGAAACGCGCTATTTTCGAATGTGGTAAAGACTAAAGCCGAGTCGTTCAAAGGGGAAGGAGAAATGGCATTCAGGTCTTCAGGAGAGATAGCTTCTTGATTTTCGCCTTCGAGCTCCATCGAATAAATTCTAGTTGAATTTCTGGGGCCGCTGTAGAAAAAAATCTTCTTCCCATCCTTAGAATAGCAAGGGCTACCATCCCAATGATCGTTTGTCGTGAGTCTTTTTAGATTTTCTCCATCAATAGTCATACTGTAGATATCACCGGTTCGACTCATGGCAAATACAAAATATGGATGGGCTTTGATCGGATGGTTACGGTCACTTGAAAACACGATTTGCGATCCATCGGGCGAAAAAGATGGCCTGAAATCTCCTCCCTTGTCGTGCGTGAGATTTATGGCGTCATCAAGATTTAATGTATCAGTAGGCTGAAAAGGAAGTCTATAAATATCTGATTGTCCTTCATGGGTAGAAGTGAATACGATCCAATTACCGTCAGGAGAAATTACTGCCTGATCCTGCATGGAGGATTCATGGTCTATAAATAGACGTGCCTCACTATTGTCACTTAGAGATTTGATGAAAATTTTGGGATTTCCCATTCGCTCTGAGGTAAATACAATCCATTTTTCATCCGGACTTATTACCGGATTATATTCTAAAGCTTCGTGGCTAGTAACCTGTTCTATTTTTCCTGAAATACCATTCGACATCCAAATGTCCCATCCCTGTGGCCTATAGGAGGAATAGAAAACACGTTCATTTCCTGTTTGGCTAAAAACAAATGGAGTGGTGAGCAAAATCAAAAGAAAAAAAATAATGCATTTCTTCATAGTAGTTGGGAGTTTAAATCGTCTATTCCAATCAATAGTTTATTTTAAATATACTACAAACTGAAATATTTCAAGAGTCTTTTTAGAAAGATGATCTCAAACTGCCCAAAGTGTAAATCTTTGTAAGCAACGGAATTCAAAAATCATTGTCAAGATAAGTGAAAAGCTAAAAAGGTAAATCTTATAGGTCTGAGGGATCCGCCAAGCATTTTCCCTCCTACTTTTTAATATTTAGATAATAGTAGTTGATCTCATCCGAGTTACTTTCTATGATATCCAGTCTCTTGTCATTATTTACATCTGCAAGAATGATGTCATAGGTATCTGAGTCTTCATTTCTCAGCATGATTTCAACCCATTTAGCTCCATTTTCAAAATTGAGAAAAACCTTGTTTGGCTCTCCGGAATTTGCCACGACAATATCAATACTTCCATTGCCATCTAGGTCCCCAAAATCCAAAGAATAAGAATTGTCCGAAGAAGGATCGAAAACAACTTTTCGGCTGAAATCCATTTCTTCAGTACCGAAGTAGATCACATTTGGTTCTTGAATGTTTGAAGTGATGATGTCCAAAAAGCCATCGTTGTCAATATCCACCACAGCCACTGACCTTGTTTCGTCTGTTCCGGTACCAAATGGAATTTTATGGTCAAAGTTTAATTTTCCATCATTCAAATAGATGAAATTCTGTTGTCCATCCCTATTGGCCAAAATTAAATCCTTATACCCATCTTTGTTGATATCGACAACATCCACGTCAATAGTCGAGTCATCTTTGGAACCAAATTTTAATGTTATGGTAAATTCCCCCTTTCCATTGTTTAAGCAGATTTCATTTTCTCTTCCCCTGTTGGTGATGAGTATATCGATATCTCCGTCTGAATCAATATCTGTTGTTTTTAAATTTCTCGTTGGAGCATACAGTTCTCCGAAATGACCCAACTTTAGAAAATTCCCAAGCCCATCATTTAAATAAATGGTATTTGGAGCCATGTCATTCCCCACCGCTACGTCCAAGTCTCCATCACCATCAAAATCTGCTAATTCTGTCGCATAACACGTCTCTTCTATATTATCAAGTAGCCTTGATACCGTAAATGTTCCGTAGCCATTGTTGAAAAATACCTTATTTGCCTGAGGCCAATGCCTCCCATTAGCCACAACCAAATCCACATCCCCATCATTATCAATGTCTCCTGCGCTGATTGAGGCTGACTTATCTTTGCTTCCTCCTAATATTAATCTCGAATTGGAAACAAAGTCAATTCCTTGTCCTATTACCAAACATGGCATGGCTAGGTAAAAAATCAGTGTTAAATACTTTATATTCATTTCATCAGCGGTTATCCATTGAAAGCGAAATATTTCAATCAAATTCAAATAAGTCAGGCTGTATTATTTCCCGATTTTTCTGAGGCTTTTATTTTCTCATGAAAAACCGATCATTTCATCAAATAATCGACCAAGGAAGCGGATATTTCATTCATCATCTTTTCCATTTCTATTTTAAAATCTTCCGCCATCTTTTGAATCTTCTCACTGTTCTCCATTGAATCCTTTTCCTCTTGAGTCATCTCATCAATAATCTGACCCATTTGATTTACTGAAATAAAACTCATCCTAATCTTTTCCTCAGTAAATTCTACTTTAAACCGGTATTGAATATCAAGAAATAATTCAACCCCCATAATTTTGGAAACAAGAACACCTTTTTTCAAAGCAGCAATTTCTACTTCTATATTTTCAACAGCTCTTAATGAACTTCCGACTTTATTATAATAGCTTTCATTATACCAGTTCACGGTCCTTCCATAAAGCTCACTCTTGCTCATGCCTTCAAAATCAACGACTATTGGCTGAACGCTTTCTTCGTTGAATATAAATTGGGGTATTTCTCTTGATACTATTTTACGAGGTTTGGTAAAATCAATGTCATTGATTTTTACAATCTCTCCCGCCAATATTGCAGCCTCAAAATCCACAGCTTGCTTGTACATTCCCATATTCAGGGTTCCATCGAAGGTGGGACCAATAGAGAAAACGCCTAAATAGCTATCCCCATTTTTTTTAGAAGAGATCTTACTAAAATTTAGGATTGTAAAAGACCTGCCATTATAGTTATTGCTAATTCCTTGTGGTGTGTTTTTGAACTCCGCATGGCTTTTATTACCGGAGAAATCAGTCATGTACTTCTTGGGAGTCGTAATGTGTATAAAATTTCCTGAAGTAGAATCACTGCCTCTACCAAGGAAAATAACGTCTCCTTTTTTGATGGAAAGAGTATCAAAAATAAATATTGGTCCATCAACCTTTTTTCCGGGTATTTGTCCAAAAACTGCATGGCTAAAGATCATAAAACCAAGTATCATTATCTTTTTCATAGTATTGGGAAAGCTAAAATGTGGGCTAATAAGACCTCGAACAAAAGGAATTCAAAAATCAGTATCAAGATAGGTAAAAAGCTACAAATCTAAATCTGCAATGCCATGGGAAAAATAAGGACGGGGAAAAGATTGTTTCTTTCAATTTTTCAATTTCAGACCTTCCATTCTCAAAACTGCATCACAATGGTCGATAAGGTTTACTGCAATTGGATGAAAAATATCATTAAATATATCGTCACCAACATGCTTGGAACCGGCTGCTGCTATAAGCGGCAATGCAAACCATTCTCCCAAAACAGGCATATGTCCCATACGATATAATTCCAGAGCAGTGTCCGTCATTGCTTTTACATTAGCTTCTATCAGGTGTGGGTCGTCATTTGTACCTGATCGATATGGACCTGCCACAAGGATCAAAAGGGGTTTAACTGCTTGTATTATAGGATGTTGTTAAGTTTTATATATTGAAGCAGCATGATAGTCTTTCCATCTTTAATTTCTCCATTGACTATCATTTTCATCGCGTCTTCAATATTGATTTCTAGAACTTCTATATTTTCTTCTTCGAGTTCCAAACCTCCACCTTCAGTCACTTTCATTTCTTTGGCATATTCCGCAATAAAGAAGTGTAAAATTTCAGTAACCGAGCCGGGGGACATATATGCTTCAAAAATTTTTCGCACTTCAGCGATTTTATATCCTGTTTCTTCTTCTGTTTCCCGTCTTATACAATCTTCCGGGTTGTCTTTGTCCAATAAACCTGCACAGGCTTCTATTAACATTCCGGTTTCGTTTCCATTTATAAATGTGGGCAAGCGAAACTGACGGGTAAGAATGACGGTTTGTTGTTCTTTGTTATAAAGCAAAATAGTTGCCCCATTTCCTCTGTCATAGGCTTCTCTTGTTTGGGTCAATCTTGTACCGTCTTCTTTCGAGTACTCATAAGTGATTTTTCTAAGTACATACCAATTGTCTGACAGGATTTTAGTTTCCACTATTTTTACATTGTTTATCATTTCGATGATATCTTACAAATTGTAATTAATTCAGATTAATTAAAAGGCAAATTGCCTGTGCTATTCAAGCTAGTTTTCCTTCGGCAAAAAGTCTTCTGATCTCTTTTTTGTCAAATTTGCCTACGCTTGTTTTTGGCACTTCATTGATATAAAAATAGTCTTTGGGAATCTGATATTTCACAAAGTCTCTCGATAGAAATTCGATTAATTCTTCATCTGAAACTTTATCATCTTTATCCATCAAGACTATCGAAGCCAAAGGTTTTTCTACCCATTTTTCGTCCGGTATCGCGATTACTGCAGCTTCTTTAATTTTAGGATGGGCCATCAAGGCAGATTCCAAAGCTACGCTGGAGATCCATTCACCTCCACTTTTTATAAGGTCTTTGGTCCTGTCTTTAATTTCCATGTACCCATCCTCATCTATGGTACTCACATCGCCTGTTTTAAACCAACCATCTTCTGTAAAGTTTTCAAGATTATTTGTTTTAAAATAAGAATTCACAATCCAAGCACCCTTTATTTGAAGTTCTCCCATGGTTTTGCCATCAGCAGGAGCCAAAGTCCC
>NZ_CDSBKL010000182.1:0-7951 GCF_977115555.1 Aquiflexum sp. | reverse complement strand
TTTCGTCAGGTTGCGATTCTGATTTTTCTTCTTTTGAAGAAGACTCCATTTTGGCAATCTGATCTGAAACAAATTTGATCTCATCCAACCCATACAAAAGCTGTGGGAAAAAATAAATAAATACAGCACTTAGCATCAGTAAAAGCGCTCCTGTGAAATGGACTAATATGAATACCAAGTCTTTGTCCAGCCAAAAATAGGTCATGTAAAAAGGTAAAAACAGAAACAACTGGAAGGTCATGAAAAAGACCATCCAGGTACTCCAGTCTTTTTCAAACTTGTTGAGAGGCCGTTTGATGCTTTTTTTCCATTTGATCAAAATACCCACTTGCAACAACCAATAAAAATTTATCAAAACTGTCCTGAAAGTCTGGTGAAAACCATTTGGAAAAAACGTGCTTTGCCTGAATTCAGTGAATTTGTTGGGTTCATTGATTTCTTGGAGGATCAATTCCAGCTTTTCGGCTGAAGAAAGAAAAAGTACCGGAGAATAATCAATGATATAAACCAGCAAGGGGATGAAATGAAGCATATCAGTCCATTTCAGCGCCCTATTTTCAATGACACATTTCATGTAAAGAAATGGCAATGGAACAAAAATCAAGGCAAAAATATTTCCAAACCTATAGATTTCAGGAAAATTAACCATCATCCCGGAATTGATCAGCATACTGAAAAGGATGGCTAATGAAAGACTTAAGAAAGTCAGAGCAAGTAAGATGCTCCGATTGTTCTTTCGGAATGAATATACCAACAGAAGAATTCCCGTCTGAAGGCCAATGGCCACAGAAATAATGAAAACTATATTATTGAAATCAAATCCAGAGTTCATTTCAAAAAAGGTAAACTGGTATAATCGAGTGGGAAGTTAGTAAAAAAATCAGTCTTGGGTAAAAGCTAACCCCCTTTAGGGAGAGCTTTAAAATTATTCACCTGCTGGAGATGAAAAGACCAAATCCAAAAAGAAGAAAAACTTTTAGGTTGAAAAATTAAGGTAAGTGTCTAGTATTATTAATCCAAAACAATTGAGTCAGAAATAACATACTTACCAAATAATGACAGTTATAAAATACCTTTTACAAAGAATACCTTATCAATGGTCATTATTCAGATTGTAATGAAACCTTTGATTTACTGTTATTTGTGAAAGGAGGCAATAGATAACTTCCCGATAACCAATTGAGATTCATTTTTATATTCGTAAATCTAAACTATGGTTGCCTTTTAAGTATGGGAATAATCCGAATTAATGGATTTTGAGAAGATGAGGTAAAGTATAAACAAAAATATCATGACCAAGTCAACCACGATCGCAGTTCCTACCCCAAAGCTTAAATAATGACTGCCAAACGAAAGAACCAACGATATAAAAATGACTTTGCTGATTCCAACAATTACCAAAGAGAACTGCCTAACGGCAGGTTTGAATGCACCATAAATCAACATTACTCCCATGAGACCAATTAATGCTGACCATCCCCGGACAACGACATTTTCAGGCCCAGTTACAAGCGGTTCACCAAAATTTGAATTAAGGGAGGCTTCCGGAGAAAAAAGCCCAAGAAACATGCTGCAGGTAAGTAATCCGCAAATGAGCATGATCCATTTAAAGTTTGACACAAATTTACTCATGATCGTTATCTTAAATTTTTGAAAGAATATTCTCCTTAATTCAGAAAATAAAGAAGAATTCCAATGAGATTTCCAAGGTAAATACTCACTGAAATTCTTCCTTTAAAACTCCCATGAACCCTTAGCCATTGGAACCAAGTGATCAAGCTGACCTTACTTTTTAATCAATTATGGCCGGGGTTTCTGATGGAACGGTTGCAGCAATACGCTGTACAGTCACACTATTGATGTTTCCATTAAACTTGCTTGACGCACCATAATCAGCCACGACAGTTCCTAAATCAACACCCACATCTGCCAAATCCACCACCGAGAAAATTCCCGGTTGGGTCCTTTCAATGCGGCCTTCTCCAAATTTTTGACCGTCCACGGTAATCGTTCCAACACCACCGCGGCCTGGTCCGCCTCCATCGTATTTAAATTCATACACCAAGGTGTGTTTTCCAGGAGCTAAAGACTGTGTGGAAGAAATGGTTGTGGAATTCAATCCTAGGAAATTATAGGTAAAGAAAGGCTTTCCGTTTTTGACATAGAATGACAATCCACCAAATCGCCCGCCTTGGCAAACCAAGACACCATTTCCATCGGGCCCGACTTCTACCTCAGCGGTAATACTGTAGGAGGTATTTTGTAAGCTAGGAAATACATCCACGCCAAGTCCTTTCATATCTTTAGTTAGCCTCATTGATGTTATTCCTGGTGCCATTACAGTTGGCCTGCCTGCGACTTCGGCTATCATTCTCTCCACGGTGCGATCATCAATAGGTAGCACGTGGTATTTTTCAGCTTCCTTCATAAATAGGGCCTGCATCTCTTTAAGTTTTTCCGGCTCTGTTTTGGCTAGGTCATTGGATAAGCTGAAGTCTTCTTTGGTGTTGTACAATTCCCAAACATCATTTTGCAGTGTATTGAATGGTTCAGGCAAAAAGGGCGCTATGTGAATGGTTCGGGCATACCAACCATCTTCGTAAATAGCACGGTTGCCCCCAATTTCAAAATACTGAACAGTATGTTGTTCTGGTGCGGAAGCATCGTCAAATGAATAGACAAGACTTGTGCCCTCAATAGGGTCTTGGGCAATTCCGTTTACCATTTTTGGTGAAGGAATTCCTGTAACTTCATATACGGTTGGAGCTATGTCACTTACAAACCCGAATTGATTTCTCATTTCACCCTTTGCTTTTATGCCTTTAGGCCAATGCACCACCAAACCGTTTCGGGTCCCTCCAAAATCTGAAGCCATTTGCTTAGTCCATGTGAAAGGGCTATTGGTAGCTACAGCCCATCCAGAAGCCATGTGAGGGATGGTGCTTTCGGTGCCCCATTCGTCATAAAGCTTCATCATATCCTCGACATTTTCTTTGACCCGGTTGAAGTAGGTCCATTCATTGAACATACCTGTTTGCTGACCTTCGGCGCTGGAGCCATTATCACCGGCAATAAAGAAGATAATGGTATTGTCTAATTCTCCCATTTCTTCAATGGCATCTATCAAGCGGCCAATTTCATGATCGGTATGCTCTGCAAACCCTGCAAAAACTTCCATCTGACGGGCAAATAATTTTTGCTCAACGGGAGATAAATCGGCCCAATCCTTAATTTGCTCAGGCTTGGGAGGAAGTATTGTATTGGCAGGAACGATACCCAATTTTTTCTGACGCTCAAGTGTTTCTTCACGCAATACATCCCATCCTTTGTCGAATTTGCCTTTGTATTTGGCAGAATACTCTTTAGGGGCATGATGCGGTGCTCTTGTTGCACCAGGTGCATAATACATGAAGAATGGTTTGTCAGGCTGCAAAGCTTGCTGCTTGTTTACCCATGAAACAGCCTGATTGGTCATGTCGTTGGTAAAATGGTATCCTGGATAACTGGGAGTTTCTATCATGGTAACCCCATCGTAAATGACTGGCGCCCAGTTGTTGGTAATTCCACCCAAGAAACCATAAAATTTCTCAAAGCCTGAATGGGTGGGCCATCTGTCTTGTGGTCCGTTACTTGATTTTTCCCAGGTAGGCGTTTCGTGGCTTTTTCCAAATTGGGCAGTACTATACCCGTTTTGCCTCAGAACTTCAGCCATTGGGGTAATGGATTGAGGGCGGATCGAGGTATACCCGGGATAAGAAGTTGCCAATTCGGTAATAATCCCAAGGTTTACAGAGTGTGAATTATATCCGGTGAGCAAAGCCGCCCTTGTTGGGGTACAGAGTGCAGTGGTATGAAAGCGGTTATAAGTCAAGCCATTTTTGGCGAGGCGGTCAAGGGTCGGCATATATGCCGGACCGCCAAATGTCTCGGGAACAGCAAATCCCATATCATCCATCAAAATAATTACTATGTTTGGTGCGTCTTTGGGAGCTTTAACTTCAAATCTTGGCGGAGGAGTGGCGTTGCGCACATCGAGTTCGCTATATCGCACCCTTTCAGGTTCTTTGATGGGTAGTACTGTTCGGTCAATGCCGTCAGGACCTGTACCTGAAGTGGATGCTGTCTGTTCAGGTTCACATGCCATGAATGCCAGAAAGCATGACATTATGGACAAAAGTTTAAATCTAATTTTCATATCTGACTATTTAAATTTTTAGAATTTTATTGGATACAGGCTACCTCCTTTGAAGGGAGTTTAAAATTGGCATTTCCAAAACCATATTAGTTTCGGTGGATCAGAATTCTCTTTAAAACCACTTTAAAAGGCCATCGATAATCATTTCTTTGGCTTTGTTATAAGGTGGAAATAAAGGGGTTACAGCCGTAAACCCAACCCTTTGCTTGAGAACTCCTTTTTGGTTAGAGAATTCCAGGAATCCAAAATGGCCGTGTGATTTTCCTATTCCTGAATTGTTGACTCCCCCAAAAGGAAGCTCAGGATGGATAAAATGTAGGACACAGTCATTGGATACTGCTCCCCCGGAACTTGTCTTTTTGAAGATGTAACCCAATTTCTTGTCACTCTTGGAAAATGCATAAAGGGCCAGAGGTTTTGGCATTTTATTGACAAAGTCCAAGGCCTCATCGATATCCTCGTAGTCCAAAATCGGCAATATTGGCCCGAATATTTCGTCTTCCATTACCAACATTGATTCTTTGACCATAGTGAGGATGGTGGGTTCGATGAAATTTTCTGCCGGGATATTTTTACCTCCTTTTGCGAGAGTAGCGCCATTAGTGATAGCATCTTCAACCATTTGATTGAGTCTGTTGAAATGTCTTTCATTGACAATTCTGCCATAGTCCGCACTTTTTTCTATACCGAGTCCATCTACTACATAGAGCGAATCAATGGCTTCATTTAAATTTTTAACAAATTCATCCCGCATAGACTTTGGAACCAAAATGAAATCAGGAGCAACACAGGTCTGTCCGCAATTGATGAATTTTGTTGAGGCAATTTTTTTGGCTGCATCTTTTAAGTCTGCATCCTTTTCTATGATTACAGGAGATTTTCCACCCAATTCCAAAGTGACAGAACCAAGATGCTCAGAAGCTGACCTCATGACTATCTTGCCGACAGCAGGACTTCCGGTAAAAAAGATGTGGTCGAATGGTTTGGCAAGGAGTGCTTGACTTGCCTCAAGCCCACCCTCAATCACACACACCAATTTTTTATCGAAAAGTTCTTCAATCATCGTCTTTATCAGCGCTGAGGTATGCGGAGTCATTTCTGATGGCTTAATCATAACAGTACAACCTGCACTTAAAGCTGATACCAAAGGACAAATCGCTAGATTAAAGGGATAATTCCATGGTGCAATGATCAAACTTCTGCCTTTTGGTTCATACTGTATAGAGGCTGTAGTACCAAGAAAAGTAACAGGGGTAGGTACCCGCTTATTTTTCATCCAATTCTTCAGATTCTTGATAGTATGTTTGGCTTCAGAAAGGACAGGATAAATTTCGGTGATGTCAGTTTCTGTAAACGGCTTGCGGTAATCAGCAAACATCGCATCTTTAATGTCTTGCCTATGGGATAGTACCCAATCGTGAAGACTTCGAATCAGTTGAATTCGTTCTTCTGCAGAACTTGTTCTCATTTTGAAAGCATGCGCTTTTTGCAAATCGAAAACCTCATTTACCTGGGATTTCATCAATTCAATGTCCATTTATTTAAATTTTAAAAGTGATAATTTGTTAATTATTCTATTTTAATTGGTTGATTTTTTAGGAATTACAATCAGCGTTTTGCCATAATCTGATTTTGAAATGATCTAACCTTTGATTTTATAATACAATTCTTTCAATTCCTCCTCGAACAAAACACGTGGTACAGGATAAAGCGGATTGGCTTCAGCCAAAGCCCTGCTAATCATTTCCGGCATATCCTTTTCTTCAATTTGCTCAATGTTACTTTGGATATTCATTTTTTGGTTCATTTCTTTTAGGTATTGGATAAAAGCATTTGCTTTTTGATCGGTACTTTGGCTTCCCTTTCCAATACCCAGGTGGTCGGCAAGTTCAGCAAGTTTACCGTTTGCCGCACTTCCATAATATTCTAAAACATGGGGCATGATGATGGCATTGGCCAATCCGTGGGGAATTCCATAGAATCCTCCGATGGTATGGGCAATGGCATGTACATATCCCACATAAGCGCGGGTAAAAGCCACACCAGCCAAATATGAGGCTTTAAGCATTGCTGCTCTAGCTTGTATGTCTCCGGGAGTAGTATAAGCTTTTAATAAGTTTTGGTGGATAAGGGCGATTGCCTCCAAAGCTGCTTTTTTTGTTTCTTTGGTATTGCTTCTTCCTATATAAGCTTCTACAGCGTGGGTCATAGCATCCATTCCCGTCATCGAGGTGATATGAGAGGGGAGTTTCAGTGTGAGTTCAGGATCATGGACCGCATAATGGGGAATAAGGCAAAAATCATTGATCGGATATTTTTCGTGGGTTACACTGTTGCTGATCACAGCGGCCAATGTTACTTCGCTGCCTGTTCCTGCAGTGGTAGGTACTGCAATCAATGTCGGAATTTTGAAAATAACTTTTAACACCCCTTTCATTTTCTCAATGGGCATTTTGGGACGGCTAACCCGCGCACCTACTATTTTGGCACAATCCATGGGAGAACCTCCGCCAAATGCAATAATTGCTTTACAATTATGCTTATGATAGAGTTTCAAAGCCTCCTCAACATTTTCAATAGTTGGATCAGGTACAGTTTGGTCATAAATAGCATATTTACAACCATTTATACCCAATTCCTTGATCAAATTATCCAATAAGCCAAGCTTCATTAAAGTGCTGTCAGTTACAATCAAAACATTTTTGATTTTCAATTCTTCTAGCAAGCCCGGCAATTTTTTGATACTTCCGGCTCCTTCCAACAAAACTGGTCTTCTCCAAGGAAGAAACGGCATTGCCATTTTAAAAACTGATTGATATATCCTGTAAAAGGACCGTAGGAGTAACTTTCTCATTTTTTATTGTTAGAAGATTAAATTAAAGAAATTGCAAATGATTAAAATTAGAATTGGCTGCAATGGATTGGAATACCTTTTCTTGAAAGTCTTTGAACACTCATGTTTATTCAAAGCCTATTTTATACAGTTAAATAACAAGGTTTTCTATCTAGATTTAGCAAATTCATGATTTATAAAAGTAGGAATCTGAATACTTTAAATGTGAAGGATCGTCCCTCATACTTGTCATTTTTTATCGAATATTGTTAAATTATCCAATGGAAATTTCCAAAAAAGGATTGAAAAGCATTTAAACAAACTGTGCCTGAAGGATTTTTCACAGAAGAATTTTTACTGCCATCTGAGAAGTCTTATAAAAACTCATATAAGTGGTCCTTAGAAATTTCTTTTTTTTTGGGATCCTCTTCATGGTTTGGATAATTAATTCTTTTTGGTTTAAATATAAATCATTCAAGTATTCTGGGATTTTAAAAATGGTTGGAAAATCAGGAACATTTAGTTTTTTTCAAAAATCGGATAACCTGCTTCCTATATTACTTTTCCAAAGCAACCGTATATAAAAAGAGGGACTTGTTTTTTTAACAAGCCCCTCTTTTTTCATCCATAAACTATACCAATTGCTCGCAGCTCGGTTTCATTCTAAGCCTGATTCCCATTTAGGATAACATGATATTTTCCATTATCGAATTGAAAGTTTTAGCACCTGATTCTTAGAAACTCTCATTCACATTGAGGTAAAACCCGGAATTGCCTTTTTGGCCCCATCCATAATCAGCAGTGATGGTGGTACGGTTTTGTTTGTTGATCATGACCCTAAGGCCGAGTCCATATCCCGGATTGAACTGTTCAAAAAGTTTCTCATTGATGTCTCTACTACTAAAGCTTCCTGCATTGACGAA
>NZ_CDSBKL010000181.1:0-7955 GCF_977115555.1 Aquiflexum sp. | reverse complement strand
CCGATGGCTGTCGATACGCCAAGTCCTGCTTTTGCGATCTGATCTGCCGCTTCATAGGTCAATGTTCCCGATTTGGATACAATCCCGATTCTTCCTTTTTTGAATACAAAGCCAGGCATGATGCCGACTTTGGCTTCTCCTGGAGTAATGACACCGGGACAGTTAGGTCCGATAAGTGTGGCACCTCTTTCCTTGATATATGGTTTTGCCCGCATCATGTCCGCCACCGGAATCCCTTCGGTGATGGTGATGATGACTTTGATGCCTGCGTCTGCAGCTTCCATGATGGCATCAGCAGCGAATGCCGGTGGAACAAAAATGATAGAAGTATTGGCACCTGTCTTTTGGACAGCTTCTTCCACTGAGTTAAAAACCGGTTTTTCCAAGTGCGTGGTGCCGCCTTTACCAGGTGTTACTCCACCGACGACGTTGGTTCCGTATTCGATCATTTGCTGTGCGTGAAAAGAACCTTCCGAACCGGTAAAGCCCTGCACAATTATTTTGGAATCTTTATTGACTAAAACACTCATGCTGCGATTTTTATAGTTTGCACAAAAATAAAGGATTAAGCCCGTCCACAAAAAGAAAAGGGAAACAATATCCAATTAATTTACACTATCCGTATCTTTTTCTAATTTAGACGGTGTTTGTTACGCATATGCAAAAAGCACTACTTCTCATTTTCTTTGTTTTGATTGGCCAGGTCGGTAATTCACAGACCTTCCAATTCAACAATCAGATCAAAGGAGTGGAACTTCCTTCCGATATCATTTATCAAGTGATTCAAGACAATGAAGGTCTGATGTGGTTCAATACTTCCCTAGGGGTATTTTATTCTGATGGTTTTGCCACTTATCCTTTACCAAAAGAAGTGCAAAATCAGCTGAATAATGAAGTGAGGATCTTTAGGGATGAGGAAGATAAAATCTGGGTCAGCAATTTGGCCAATGAACCAAAGGCTTTTTTTTATAAAGATGGTTTATGGGAGGAGTTTGACTTGAAGAATATTTTTCCATCTGACGAACCTATAGCTAATTTATTGTTCTTGCCCAAAAAGACCGATGATGGCTGGCAATACCTTTTGTTTTCCGACAGCAAAGTATTCTCCCGAAGTGAAAATGATACGACTTGGAATTCACAGGAATTTGATTTCAAAAACTCAGGGTTATATAAATCCGATCTTTGGACCGAAGACGGTATTCTAGTCCTTTTTAGATTCAAATCATATATTTTTCAGAACGGGCAGCTGAAAGACTATTCATTCAAAGGGATTGATTTGCCTGCCAAGATCCAGCACATCGCATATGACGAGGTACGCGATGGGTATTATTTTTTGGGCTTGGATTTTTTGGCATTTGGTCAATCCTATCATTCTCCTGAAAAAATCCTCCGACAGAATTTTGAAAGGGAAATATTCAGCGTCGTGGATTTCAGCCACCTGCAGGTTTTCGAAGGAAGGGTATATTATAACTATAATTCACAGCTGTATAAATATGATCCCAAACTCGATAAAAGCTTAGAAATAGATTCTTACGATGTCCTGAAGGCTTATTTTATTTACAGTTTTTTTGTGGATAGGGAAGGGATCAAATGGATAGCAACAAACCGTGGACTCGCCAACATCAATTCATTTAGATTCATCAATTATAGTTCTAAATCACTCTTGGAAGATGAGGTGACTGCGGTAATCAGGCTTGACTCTGTTCGTTATTTGATTGGGTTTAACAACGGTCTACAGGTTTGGTCAAATAATGCCAATGTTCAAACCATGTACGCCTACAAGGAGTTGGTAGGCCATCCAAAGTTTAGGATCAGCAATTTTGATAAAGACAAAAACGGCATCATATGGTTTTCATCCAATCTTAAGGGAATAGGACGCTTTGATCCAAAATCCTCCAAGTTGGAATTTGTCGCAAGTCCCAATGAACAATTCGTGACCTCTGTTAAGGCCATAGGAGACAGCCTGTTTATTGCGGCCAGAGATAATCTTTTTCTTTCTTCTATTACAAATACAAATGGGCATCATTTCCAAAACGAAATCACAGATGTCGTTCTAAAAAAACTTGGACAAACCCAGATTTTTGTCAGAAAAACCGGCAGACTCAAAGACGGCAGGATTATTTTTATGCAAGGAAGTAATCCCTCACTTTCGGCAGGGCTTTCAGAAAATGAAGACTTAGTCGCTGCTGTTGGATTTGATTATCTGGAAGAGGAGGGAGGTTGTCTGATATTGGGAACTGAAAATGGCCTAAAATATTATTGTGATGGGAAGCTCAATTATTATCAAACGGATAAAGGGACCATAGACAGGCCTGTTTATGCACTTTTAAAAGATTCCAGTGGTTTTTTGTGGGCTGGTACGGACAAAGGTGTTTTTCGGATTAAAAATGGCAGTCTTGACCGATACACAGAGATCAGTGGGTTATCAGGCCTCGAAACAAATAGGGGTGCTTTAATTGAAAGTGAGAACGGTAGGATTTGGATCGGGACGAGCAAGGGTTTGTCTGTATTTATCCCTGAAGAAAACATAGAAAGAGTATATTCTCCATTGACCAAGATCCAATCGGTTAGAGTACTTGGTAATGAAATCGTCAAACCGGATTTAATGCGTATCCCTTATGGAGACAATAATATTGAAATAACTTTTCGAGCAGTATCATTTATTCAACCCAATGACCTTGTGATCAGGTACAAACTGGAGGGTTTTCAAGAGGATTGGGTTGAAGAAGTAAATCCAAGGAATAATGTATTGACATTCAATAATCTCCCCTCAGGGAGATATAAACTCTTGCTTCAAGCAGGAATCGATGGAGAATTTATTTCCCCTGAAGTATCTTCAGAGGAATTCAGGATATTGAATCCCATTTACCTTCAGGCTTGGTTTGTCATTCTTTTGCTGTTTGTCTTATTGTTTATAGGTTTTCTTTTTAATTCACTTCTCAATCTCCTGAGGAAAGAAGGTTTGCTCAAAAAAACAATAGATGAAAAAATCAAACAGGTTTTCAATACCGAGGACCAGTTTAAAAATGTATGGGAGAGTTCAAAGGACGGATTGATGTTGTCCACAGATCAGGGTAAAATCATCGCTGCCAATCCCAGCCTTGCTAAAATGGTGTCTATTCCAGTCAATGAACTTGAAAAAGGATTTATTTTTGATTTATTTTTAGATCCGGATTATTACAAAAGCAAAAAATCCATCATTCAGGAAGGTATCAATAGCGCTGAAAACAATGGGAAGACCTTTGAATTCAGTATGCCTCTGAAGGGAGGGATAAAAGAAATTGAACTTTATGTGGCGAGGTTAAAATCTGACTATGCCGGTGCCCCATTGATTTTATCTGTATTTAGGGACATAACTGAGAAAAAGGCCTTTGAAAAAGGCCTTCAGATCGCCAAAGAAAAAGCTGAAGAAGCGAATAAGCTAAAATCCAACTTTCTTTCCAATATCAGCCATGAAATAAGAACACCTCTCAATGGGATTTTGGGAAGTACTGAAAATATCATTTTGCAACGGCAGGATGATCACAACTTGATATCGCAGCTAGAGATTATCCAAGAATCAGGAGAGCGTCTTCTGAATACCATCAACAGTATCCTGGATCTTTCAAAGATTGAGGCAAAAAAGCTGGAAATATCCTACAAAGATTCCAATATCAATGATTTTTTGGCAACCATCCTCCTTCCACTCAAAGGTCTTGCAGTCAAAAAAGGGCTTTTGCTTTCAGCAAAATATGAAACCCAACCATTAAAAGGATTAATTGATCAAAGGTATTTTGAGATGATTGTCAATAACCTTGTGGGCAATGCCATCAAATATTCTGAAAAAGGCATAATTTCGATCAGATTGAAAGGTATTGAAGAAAGCATCAAACTAACGGTAACTGATCAGGGCATAGGAATGAGCGAAGAATTTCAGAGGATTTTATTCAGACCCTTTGAGCAGGAAAGCAAAGGGAACAGCAGGATTTATGAAGGAACAGGGCTCGGTCTTGCTATTACCAAAAACCTCGTTGAAGTACTTGGGGGGAGTATCTATATTAAAAGTCAAAAGGAAGAAGGGACAAAGGTAATTGTAATCCTTCCTTTAGGTAAAAAATGATTTTTGGAAATGATTTAAACTTGTAATTTGCAGCCACATTTAAAAGCAAACATGTTTCCACTTCGGATTTTAATTACAGAGGATGACCACGTTTCAGCGCTTTTGCTCAAAAAAGCCCTGGAAAAAAACAACCATGAGATCATAGGGATTTCTGATTCAGGGGAGAAGGCGCTTGAAATCCTCGAGCATAACCAGGCAGATATTGTCATGATGGACATCAACCTCGCAGGGGAGTTGGATGGAATCAAAACCACGGAGATCATCAATGAAAAATATGATATTCCTGTTGTGTACCTCAGTGCAAGTTCGGATGCCGAGACACTTACCAAAGTAGTCGGAACCAATCCGAGTGCTTATGTCATCAAGCCTTTCAATATCCGAGAACTGAATATGGTGATTGAACTGGCGATTTTTAAGGACAGAAAAGAAAAAGAGCTTCAGAAACTCAATAATGAGCTAGAAGAAAAAGTGAGGCAGCGTACCAAAGACCTTGCGGAAGCCAACAAAGAATTGACCCGGGCTTTGGAGAAAGAAAGGGAAATCGGTGAACTCAAGTCAAGAATCGTATTAAATGTTTCCCATGGATTCAAAACCCCACTGACTTCAATTCTTAGTTCTGCCCAATTGCTACAGCAGTATGCGGAAAGAGAGCATCCGTTCAAAGCAAAAATCCAAAAACACGCCACCAAGATAGAGAACTCAGTAAGAAGCCTCAACAGTCTGTTGACCTCTGTCCTTTTCTTTGGCAAGGCAGATGCAAATAAGATTGACTTCAGACCAAAGAAAATGTTTGTCGCTGCCCTTTTCAATGAAATTCTGGATGTGGTCAAAGCAGGGTCGGAGCACGATGTCAAGATCAATGTGAAACTGGAAGGCCTTCCAAAAACAATCGTATCGGATTCTGACTTATTATATCAGATCTTTGAAAACCTCCTTTCGAATGCTGTAAAATATTCAAAAGACGGACAGGAAGTTGATTTCACCGTTTGGTTGGAAAAAGGCAATTTGAAAGCCTCCGTCAAGGATAAAGGCATTGGAATACCTGAGAAAGAGCATGATCAACTTTATGATAGATTTTTTAGAGCCAAAAATGTCGGGATTATAGAAGGATCCGGTCTCGGTTTATCCATAGTCAAGAAAAGTCTTGAAGTATTGAACGGAGAAATCACTTTTGAAAGTGCACAGGGAAAAGGGACAACTTTCAATATTAGTATACCTATCAAAGAATAATGATTCTAAGAGCGAATAACATAGAGTTTTATTACGATCAAAACCATAAATTCCATATCCCAGATATCAACCTAGATGCTGGGGAACAAATGCTTGTGCTCGGCAAATCCGGCAGTGGCAAGACCACCATTCTCAATATAATTGCAGGATTATTGAAACCAATATCGGGCAAAGTTGAAATCAGCGGTACTGATATTTATTCCTTGAAAGGATCTCAGTTTGATAAATTCAGGGGGAAAAACATCGGGATTATTTTTCAGAAACCTCATATTCTCGGGCCGTTGACTGTGGAAGAAAACCTTCAGCTTGCTAATTTTTTTGTAAAGGAAAATACCCATCTTATTGAGCCTTTGCTCAAGGAACTTGGGATTTTGGATAAAAGGAAAGCCAGAATCAATACTTTGAGTGAAGGTGAAGCGCAGCGTGTATCCATTGCCCGTGCTTTGGTCAATAAGCCAAAGCTGATTCTCGCCGATGAACCTACTGCCAGCCTGGATGATGAAAATGCAGCAACTGTGGTAAGGCTCCTACAGGATCAGGCAAAGAAATTTGAAGCCGCATTGATTATCGTCACCCATGATCAGCGGGTCAAAGATCATATTCCCAATCAAATAATCATAGGAGGTCAAATATGAATATGATCAAATTGAGTTGGAAATACCTCATTGCCAAGCCGCTGAGTACGGGTTTAAACATCCTCCTATTGGCTTTGGGATTGGCCATCATTACAGTTTTGATTTTGATCCAAGATCAATTTGAAAACAAGATGACTAAGGATGCAGAGGGTATTGACCTTGTCGTCGGAGCAAAAGGTTCCCCACTTCAGCTCATCCTTTCGAGTGTTTATCACATTGATTTTCCTACCGGAAATATAGATTTGAAAGATGCGATGGCTCTTTCTAAAAATAGACTGGTAAAGAATATCATCCCCCTAGGTCTCGGTGATAATTATCAAGGTTATAGGATTGTCGGGACAAACTATGATTACTTAGAATTGTACTCGGCGCAATTTTCTCAGGGGAATGCTTGGGAAAAACCTTTTGATGTCGTTTTAGGTTACGAAGTTGCACAGAAAATCGGATTGAAGACCGGAGATACTTTTATAGGATCTCACGGAATCGGGAGCAGCAGCCATGAGCATGATGCACATCCCTATGTGATTACAGGTGTCTTATCACCCATGGGAAATGTTTTGGACAAATTGATCCTGACGAGCATTGAATCTGTCTGGTATACCCACGATGAGGAGCATGATCACGCTACACACGAAGCACCTGTCGCCAAAACAGGATTTCCTGCTACAGACCAAGACAGAGAAGTGACTTCCCTTTTGATCCAATACCGAAACCCCATAGCGGCTGTACAGTTGCCAAGATTTATTAACAGCAAGAGCGCTCTCCAGGCAGCATCACCTTCTTTCGAGATTTCAAGGTTATTTGAATTGCTGGGAATTGGAGTGAAATTGATACAGGGATTGGCTGTTGTGATTATCATCATTGCAGGTCTAGGGATTTTTATAGCCTTATTCAATTCCCTGAAAGAAAGGAAATATGACCTTGCAGTAATGCGGACATTAGGAGCTTCGAGTTGGCAGTTATTTCTGCATATAGTATTGGAGGGTGTAATACTGACGGTCCTAGGAGCTATAGTCGGCATTGCTATTGGGCACCTTTTCTTGGTTATTCTCGTTATGCAAAACGATCAGGGAGCCATCAGTACGCTGAGTGCTGCGGTTTTTCTTAAAGAAGAACTTTGGATTCTTGGTTATGCGGTAATTGTAGGGATTCTTGCCTCTCTTATCCCTGCTTGGAACGCTTATCAAACAGATATTGCCAAACAATTGACCAAAGCCTAAATTCGCGGGTCAAAATATTTCAACCGGAAAAATTTAAATGGGTGTTACCATGATATTGAAAAGAATAGTAGTCTTAATGATGCTTACCATAGTTACAAGCCTTGCTTACGGGCAGAGTACAACTGTTTGGAAAGATCTTGCGCAAGTGACTTATAAAATCGGTCAGGATGAATTTGGTGAGCTTTACATTCCTGTTTTTGGTGCGGGCATCAAAAGCATGGAAGGGAAAGTTGTGGAAGCCGACGGATATATCATTCCTTTTGAAGGAATGTTCAAGCCGGAACATATCATCTTGTCATCCTTGCCTCTTGCGGAATGTTTCTTTTGCGGATCAGGTGGTCCGGAAACAGTCATGGAGGTTATGCTGAAAACCCCTATCAAATACACGTCCAAAAGAGTCAGGGTAAGGGGTAAACTTACACTAAATGACAAGGATCCTGAAAAATTGATGTATATCTTAAAAGACGCAGAGCTTTTGGACAATTAATTCCCAAGTAGTGTATAAAAAAATGTCAGTGAGATCCACTGACATTTTTTTTGATCTTTTTTATTAGCCGAAACTAACCTAAGACGATTTTCTTCTCCATGGCTGCAAAGGCTGCCATGAGTTCAATAGTTTTTGAACCCGGTTTTCCTTCTTTGATTTTTTTATTATCAATCATGGTGACAGGTAGGATTTTTTTGGTGGTGGCGGTCATGAATACTTCATCCGGATCCATTAATTCATTAAAGCTAATTGGCCTGATTTCGATATTCTGATCAAGCTCCAAA
>NZ_CDSBKL010000180.1:0-7965 GCF_977115555.1 Aquiflexum sp. | reverse complement strand
TATTTTTATAGACAGCATAACCATTCCATCTTAGTCCGTTCTTCCAACTTCAATCCATTTCCAAAATCAATCAAAAACCATTTCAGGGATTTCTCCTTCTACCAATATCCTGCCTTCGGTTTTGGATACTATTTCGGCTACGGATACACCCGGAGCTCTTTCCAGTAGTCTAAACCCACCTTCGGGCAAGACATCCAATACTGCCAGATCGGTCACGATCTTTTTGACACATCTGATTCCTGTGATTGGCAGGCTACATTCTTTCAATAGTTTGGATTGTCCGTCTTTGCTGCAATGCTGCATGGCGACGATGATGTTTTCGGCAGACGCCACTAAATCCATGGCTCCGCCCATTCCTTTGACCATTTTTCCGGGGATTTTCCAGTTGGAAATATCTCCGTTTTCAGAGACCTCCATCGCACCAAGGATGGTCAGATGAACGTGTCCTCCACGTATCATAGCAAACGACTCTGCTGAATTGAACAAGGCGGAACCTTTCACCATCGTGATGGTCTGTTTGCCTGCATTGATCAAGTCCGGGTCAATGTTGTCTTCAGTCGGAAAAGGGCCAATTCCCAGTAATCCATTTTCGGACTGTAGGACTACTTCCAAATTTTCAGGAATATAATTGGCAACCAAGGTCGGAATGCCGATCCCAAGGTTGATGTATTGACCGTTTTTGACCTCTCGGGCTATTCTCTTGGCTATTTGGGTTTTGTCTAGCATGGGATTGTTACAAGGTTGTAGTTGTTGATTGGTTGTAATTGTTGTCTGCTTCGCGTTATCGGGTTGTCAGGTTGTCGCGTTTACCTTCTGACTGCTCACTGAAAACTGCTATTACTCTTTACTTACCGTTCTCTGCTCGATTCTCTTTTCATAGTCCATTCCCTGGAAAATCCTTTGGACATAAATGCCCGGAGTATGGATATGATTTGGGTCGAGTTCACCGGCAGGAACCAATTCTTCCACTTCTGCAATGGTGATTTTCCCTGCGGTAGCCATCATGGGGTTGAAGTTTCGAGCTGTGCCTTTGAAAATCAGATTGCCTGCAGTATCACCTTTCCAAGCTTTTACAAATGCAAAATCGGCTGTAAGTCCTTTTTCCATCAAGTATATTTTGCCGTCAAATTCCCTCATCTCTTTGCCTTCGGCCACTTCTGTCCCCACACCTGCAGGAGTAAAAAAAGCAGGAATTCCTGCACCTCCGGCCCGGATTCTTTCAGCAAGGGTTCCTTGTGGAATCAAGTCCACTTCCAGTTCCCCACTTAACAGCTGCCTTTCAAATTCGGCATTTTCACCGACATAGCTTGAAATCATCTTTTTGACCATTCGCTTTTTGAGCATCAATCCGATGCCAAAAGCATCGACTCCGGCATTGTTTGAAATACAGGTCAGTCCTGTAAGGTCCTTTTCCAATAAAGCCTTGATACAGTTTTCGGGGATTCCGCAGAGGCCAAAGCCTCCAAGCATCAGAACCGAACCCGAGAAAACATCTTTTACCGCTTCTGCAGCATTGGTTACGGTTTTTGTAATCATATAAAAATTATTTTGGGTTATACTTTGGTCAAAATCTTTCTGGCCATTTCCTTATCCTTGGCCAATTGCAATTGCAGAGATTCCAGACCTGAAAATTTGATTTCAGGTCTTAAGTAGGATTTCAGATGGACACAGACTCTTTTGTCATACAGGTCTCCATTGAAATCAAACAGGTGCGCCTCAATCGTCCGGCTACTTCCATTTACGGTTGGTCGGTTGCCGATGTTGAGCATGCCATTGAAAGTCTGTCCTTCTATGTCGATGTTCACTGCATAAGCACCGTCACAAGGGATCAGCTTGTAGTCGTGCGGAATATGGATATTGGCCGTAGGGAATCCTATGGAGCGGCCAAGCTGCTGCCCCTTGATGATGATGCCGTTAAGTTCATAGGGTCTTCCGAGAAATTCATTGGCAATATGTATTTCACCTACTTCCAATGCCTGCCGGATTTTGGTACTAGATACACCCACATTGTCTACATCTTCGCGAGATATTTCCTCCAGTTCAAAGTGATACCGACCGATGTTTTCCTTCAGGTATTCAAAACTTCCTTCCCTATTCTTGCCAAATCGGTGGTCATATCCGATTACTAATTTACGGGTTTGAATTTTATCAATCAGGATGCTTTGGATAAATTCTTCTGAAGTAAGGTCAGAAAATTCTTTGGTGAAAGGAATAGTCAACAAATGATCAATTCCGAATTGCCTAAGCAATTTTGCCTTTTCTTCAAAAGTGGTCAGCAACCGAAGGTTATGTTCTTCAGGATAAAGGATCAATCTAGGATGTGGCCAAAAAGTAATCATGACAGTCTCACCGCCGATTTCATCCGCAATAGTCCTGATTCTCTTGAGGATTTTTTGGTGACCCAAATGGACCCCGTCAAAAGTCCCAATAGTGACGACCGGATTTGGTACCTGCCTGAAGTCTTCTATTCCTTCATAGATTTTCATCCTGTCTGGCTTTTATTTTTTCAATCAGGTCTGTCAATTCTTCTGCGCCAGTTAAACTAAAATCCCCGATCCTTGTTCGTGTCAATGCAGACATGTAGGCCCCCACTTCCAAAATTTCACCAAGGTCTCTTGCAAGACTCCTTATATAAGTGCCTTTGGAACAGACTATCCTGAAATGTACTTCTGGATTTTCAAATGAGGTAATTTCAAATTCCGAAACCGTCACAGGCCTAGCTTCCATTTTGACATCAATTCCTTTTCTGGCCGATTCATATACTCTTTTTCCATCGACTTTGATGGCTGAGTGCATTGGAGGAATTTGCAGAATATCCCCTGTGAGTTGGGCTACAGCTGATTTGACTTGTTCCAAAGTGATGGCCGAGGGATCTGCAACATCAGTAACTTCTTTCTCTAGGTCAAAGCTCTCTGTGGTTTTTCCCAAGATAAAAGTGCCTGTATACTCTTTTTCCTGTGCCATGTAGGAATCTATGGATTTGGTTTTCTTTCCGGCACAGACGATCAGCAATCCTGTCGCCAATGGATCCAAAGTTCCCGCATGTCCTACCTTTTTTATTTTCAAAGCATTCCTGACTTTCTTGACCACATCAAAGGAAGTCCATTGATAAGGCTTGTTGATCAGGAATACTTCTCCGTAGGGCTCTTCTTGCATCTTACAAATATAAGCCTGAGAAGATGGCAATCAGGCCGACTATGCTACAATAAATGGCAAAATAGATCAGTTTACTTTTTCTGACCAGAGAAATCATCCATGTACAGGCAAAAAAGCCTGATATAAATGCGGCGATAAATCCGACTGAAAGATATCCGAAACTTGCTTCATTATAGGTCAATGCCCCGTCAAGGATGTCTTTGGATATTTTGCCAAGGATCAATGGTACGACCATCAAAAATGAAAATCTTGCTGCCTTGTTTTTATCAATTCCCAAAAGTACTGAGCTCGAAATGGTAGCCCCAGATCTGGAGATTCCCGGAAGCATAGCTACCATTTGGGCAAGGCCTACCAAAACAGCTTTGCCGAATGTTACATCATTCTCTGTGCTTTTTGCTTTGTCTGCAAAGAAAAGAAGGACTGCCGTCACCAAAAGCATAAAGCCTACAAAGACTATTTTCCCTCCAAAAAACTGCTCAAGCTGTTCCTCAAAAAACAATCCCACAATCACAGCAGGGATCATGGAAATGATGATTTTGACGGTAAATTGGGTTTCTTCGTTCCATTTGAATTTCAATAGACCTTCCAAAAGGACTACTATATCCTTGCGGAAAACCACCAAAGTCGCCAATGCGGTAGCAAAGTGAAGGACCACGGTAAACAACAAACTTTCTTCAGGAAGTTTGTCGCTTCCAAGTATTGCAGAACCCAGCTCGAGATGACCACTGGATGAAACAGGCAAGAATTCGGTCAATCCTTGGACGATGCCAAGGATGATCGCGTCAATAATATCCATAAATTATTTCTTTTCTGATTGGGCGAAAATCGCATAAAATTGAAAAATGAATCCGGCCAAAGTGATTATAGGACCCAATGTAAGGCCGAGAAAACCAAAGCCATGGGGTTCAGAATCCAAACCCATGATGACAAAACCCAAAACAATGATCCCGATTCCAATCAGCATCAGTCGGTAATTCTTTTTTGAAAAAGGAAATTGTGAATGGTCCATATTAATATAATTCGTCCAAAGACATGTTTAAATACTTGTTAACTGCCTGCAAGGTACTCAAAACGGAAAGCAAAATTCCTGAAATGACCAAGCCGCCAAAGAGTGCATAAAGCAAATTGTAATCCTGCAACATAGCAAATCCATCAATATTAGCCTTGGTATATTCTATTATTCCAAAGAGAAAGGCTGAGGCGATCATTCCCGCAAGCAAACCAAAGACCAAAGCTCTACCCAAAAAAGGTTTGCGGATAAATCCTCTTGTGGCCCCCACAAGCTGCATGCTTCTTATCAAAAATCTCTGAGAAAAAAGCGCCAACCTGATGGTATTGTTGATCAGCATCACTACTGTAAATACCAATATCAGGATAAAACCACCCATAACAAGGGCTACTTTGAAGAGATTTTTATTGATGGATTCCACCAGATCTTCCATGTAAGTCACTTCAAAAACACCCTCCATGGCTTCGATTTCTTTGACTATCTCTTCGATTTGCTCAGCGGTTTGGTATTCTTCCGCAATGGCGATGGTATAGCTGTCTCTCAACGGATTATCATCCAAAAACTGTGTAAAATCCTCTCCGGTATCCTCTAAGAAGGCTTTTGCAGCTTCGTCTTGGGAAATGAAATCGATACCCAAAGAATCACCTGTCTGAAGCACATAGGGTTTTGATTCAAAAGATTTCCCAATAGCCTTCAGTTCCGCGTCCGTCACGTTTTTGTTGAGAAAAACCTGGATTTCAATGTTTTCCCGAATAATTTTGGTCAATGTTTTTGCCTGAATGATGATCACACCAAAAAGTCCCAAAATAAACAAGGATAGGGTAGTGCTGAAAAGTACCGATGCAAATTTGAACTTTCCGAGTTTTGCTTTTTTCCTTGGATATATACTCATGTTTTTTTTCTAATGGGTTCAAAATTAAACAGCTTGGCCAATTAAACCAACCTATTCCATGAAATTGACTGGAATTACTTTTTTGTCTGTTACCGCAAAGGCCTGGTCGTTTTTTTCGCATTTCATGCCATACAATCCCGTAAACCTACCGAATGCAGGAAGAATCAATTGCCTTCCTGAAAGGAAAAAGCAGGGGAGTGTCAATCTCTGCCTTCCGGTTCCATAGAGTGAAATCCCCGGATGGATATGTCCACAGAAGTTGAACAATCCTTCAGGAACTTCATACATTGGTTCATGGGTAAGGATGAAATCAGCCAAAATCAGCGATTCGGGATGGACTTTCCATATTTCAGAACGGTAAAGTTCCTCAGGAAGTATGTCGTGATTGCCTTTGATCAAATGAAACTGGCAACCCGGAAAATTTCCTGCAAATAATTCAAGATCATTCCAAGACTCATTCCAATCACTGTGAAAGAGGTCTCCCAAAAAATATAAATCTGTTGGTTTATACCTTTCTATCAGTTTTTGGATTTTGAGAAAATCATGGATATGTACTTTTTCTGAAACCGGAATTCCTGCTTTTCTAAAATGCGCAGCCTTGCCAAAATGTGGATCAGCAATGAAAAGTGATCGGCTTTGGGGAAGAAAAACAGCTTTCTCGGTCAATAGATGAATTTCACTGAGGCCGAAGTGGATGATTTGGATTCCTTTTGGATTTGGTTCCATTTGTTGGTTTTGGTGAATTCAGATTTGGGATTTTAAATGGATGGATAAAGAAAATGAATTAGCCCTCTTGAATAAGCCTCGTAAAAGTATTATTATTCGAGTCAGATAAAAAAATTAACATAACCATGACTCAGAAAAAAGCAATTTTGATATTTATCGTTTTATTGATGGTCGGATTTGGGATCAATGTCCAAGCCCAATCAGCCGATGCCATTGTAGGCAAATGGTACAATACTGAGAAAGACGCCCAAGTTGAGATATTCAAAGAAGGAGGGAAGTATTCCGGAAAAATCGTTTGGCTCCAAGACCCAACCGAAAACGGCAAACCCAAAACCGACAAAAACAACACCGACCAATCCAAGCGTACAAGACCAATCATGGGGATGAAGCTTTTGAGCAATTTTGAACATACCGGCGATACTTGGGAAAACGGTACTATCTACGATCCCAAAAACGGCAAAACCTATTCCTGCATCATCAAAAAGAAGAATGACAAAACGTTGGAAGTCCGCGGTTTTGTAGGTTTTTCCATGATCGGAAGGACAGTGGAGTGGACCAAGGCGGAATAGCGTTGAATTATTACTGATAGGTATATTTTGAGCCAATAAAAGTTTCGCCTTATTTAAACTCGAAACGCAAATACATTCAATCCTTTACAAATACATGAAACAAGTTGTTTTCATATTCATCGCGCTCTTTTTGTGTTTTACAAAAAACGGGCAAGCCCAAGAGTTAAGAGACGGCTATGTCGTTCTCGCCAAAAGAGATACTATAAATTGTAAAATTGTTTTTGGTGGGCCAAAAGGAACTGACAAAACTCAAATCTCGATCGTGACTAAGGAAGGGGAGAAGAAGATTTTTAAAACAAAAGACAAAAAGGTTTTTGCTTATGGTTTCAATCAGGTCGGAGTGCCGTTTGATTATTTGTTTGTAGATAGAGGGATAAAAGTCGAAACTGGATTTTACAAGTTGGTGGAAAAAGGAGACCCCTACAAGTTATACATCCAAAATATCAATTCGACCACCAAAGGTGTGACTGTCACGACTTCATATTACATATTGTTTGATGAAAATGGAGATTCCTTAGAGTTTTTTGTCAGCGGAGTCAGTGGCTGGAAAAAGAAGTTGGAGGTTTTTTTTGAAAATGATCCTGCCGCATTGGAGAAGTTGGAGGATGTTTCCCGGCAGGATATTGTCCAGTTCATTAAAAGCCTTAATGGAAATTGATTACAGGAAGAATTAAGTATTCTTTTTAATTAATATACTTAACTCCCTCAGGCCTAGTGAACGCCAGGTATTGGGACTGGCTTTGATTTGAAATTGGACTCTTTTATCTATTCATTTTGTAATTGGATTCAAATCAAAAAATAGTAATCCTTGGTAATTTGAATTAAAAATTTAAAAAAATTAAAGGGTGTAGATTCAATCTATAACTAGCGAAAACTCCATTTTACATCTAGGTGCAGAGTTTTGAATATTTTCCAAACCAAAGACTTTTTTTTGATAAACCATACAGAAGTGTGAAAAAAACTATAAACCCTGCTGAAAACCAAATGCCTAATTTATGTTTTCTAATTTCAATATTTGCGCCAAAAACATAATTCAATGATGGGAAGTGGGAATTGAAACAAATAATTGGATCCTTTTCCGAAAATAAGTTTTCTTCTATTGCTGATGTTGAAATCTGATGTTCTGAAGTGTAAACCTTATTTTCAGCAGTGAAATTGAATGAAATAAGAATATTCTTCTTCTTTTCATTCACTATAATTTCAAACTGGTTGGGCTTAATGCAATTAAAAATAAAAAGATCCTTGATTACTCCATTGTATGCCATAAGTAATGTCAATGAGTAAATTAGCAATGCAAACCAAAAACAAACATTTGCTAAGTAAAGAATTTTAATAAAATTACTCATTCTAAAAAATTAATTTAAACTCATTTTCATTACAAAATCTAACTAGTTTATCCTTGTGAGATTCTGAATCAAGAAGGAATTTCAATTCCGTTTCCTTGTCCTTATATTTAATTTTCAACTGGTTCTCATTTCCATTGTGAAATTGATATATGGCTACTTTTTGATTTATCCATTGGCCTTTAAACCCGATTATCCTAATTTCAATATCATTTTTATCTTTAATTTCCAATTTATCATTTCCGATAATAACTGAATCATTCCTCAGCT
>NZ_CDSBKL010000179.1:0-8099 GCF_977115555.1 Aquiflexum sp. | reverse complement strand
TTGGTATTCAAGTTTGTAAGCCAGCCACAATACTTCTGTAACCATATTTCCCCGTCCGAGGATATCACCATTGATGACCATATGACCATTTCCAAATGACCAATTCAGATTTTCATTTATAATTCCATGATTTTTCAACAATGCTACCATCAGAGGGTATTGCCCATGGATATCAGATATGATGGCAAGTTGTGGGACATTTTTAAATTCCTGAATAAAATCCGGAACGGATTCCCTGTTTTGGCGAAATATCTCTGAACTCAATCCAAAGCCAAATTCACTTGCAAGAAAATCTGAACTGAGGTTTTCCGCTTTCCTCATTTCTCCGTTTTTTACCCATTTTGCATTGAACTGATCTCCTTGTAGGTAAATGTAGGGTGCTTCGGAAAGTGTTTTGGTATTGACTTGGGCCACGCCCGCTTTTAAAAAAATAAAAAAACTTAAGATAAAGAATGCCAACCTGAGCGAAAGCCTTGAGGGATTAGGTTTGGAATATTTGACGTTTACCATCTGTTACAGGATTTTGTACGAAAAGCGGCTATTGAATATACAATTAAATTGCTAAAACCACAGAAAAGAGAAAGTCTGCTCTGGAATTTATGGCTTCTATTTTTTTATGTCATCCAATGATAAGTGGTAATTGATATTTACTTTTACATGCCATGAAGAAGAAAATTGCATTAGTTACCGGTGGCTATACCGGAGAATCTGTCATCTCACTCAAAAGTGCCGCAGTAGTTGAAAAAACGATTGACAGAAGCCTTTACGACATTTATAAAATCCTCATTTACCCTGGAAATTGGTACCATGAATCCATCACAGGGGAAAAAGTCCCGGTTGACCTCAATGATTTTTCAATTACCCTTCAGAATCAAAAAATCAAATTCGACGGCGTTTTCAATATCCTTCATGGATCACCCGGTGAAGATGGTAAGTTGGCTGGCTATTTTGATATGATCGGACTCCCATATACCACTTGTGATGCCTTAACTTCTGCCATAACCATGAACAAAGGGTACACCAAAGCAATTGTGCAGGACATCGAAGAGCTGTTTGTGGCAAGGTCGATCCAATTGTTTGCCAACAATTCTGAGAATACGGCCAAAATATTAAAAGAACTCCGCCTTCCACTCTTCATCAAGCCTAACAACGGGGGGTCAAGTATCGGGATGAGCAAAGTCAAAGAACCTAGTGAACTTCAGGAGGCTTTGGACAAGGCATTTGCAGAAGATTCACAGGTGTTGGTAGAGGAATTTGTCTCCGGCAGGGAGTTCTCAATCGGTGTCTATCGGTCAAGGGGAATCACAACAGTGCTTCCCGCAACTGAGATTATCAGCAGCAAGGAGTTTTTTGATTTTGAGGCCAAATATTCTCCCGGTGTTTGTGAAGAAATCACCCCCGGAAGGATGACGGATGAGGAAGTCTCAAGAGTAAACCGAATCATAGAAAAAGTATACCAAAAATTAAATTGCAAGGGTGCTGTGAGAGTTGACTATTTCTTAGAACATGATACTGGCAAATTCTATTTTATCGAAATCAACACCGTCCCGGGTCAAACAGAAACAAGCTTGATCTCCCAACAGGTGCGTGCTTTAGGAATTGATGTCAAGGATTTTTACAATGCCCTGATCGAGGAAATGTTTTCAAATCATTAATATTTCAAATTGGGTAGATTCTTGAGTTTTAATTAATTTACATATACATGTTTTAATAATTAAGCTACGTATGAATACCAAGCTAACCCTTTCACTAGATAAATCTGTAATTGAAGAAGCCAAAAAGTTTGCCTCTGAAAAAGGAAGCAGCCTTTCAGAATTGGTAGAAAATTATTTCAAGCTACTGATTGAAAAAGACGAATCAACAAAAATTCCTGTTGTTTCAAAGAGAGTAAACAGGCTAAGGGGGATTTTGAAAACTGAAAATAATTTTGATTACAAAGAAATATTAGAACAAGAAATAATCAAAAAGCATCATGAATAAAGTATTTCTTGATACTAATGTTGTGTTGGATTTTTTGTTGGACCGAAGACCTTTTTCTGAACAAGCAAGTAAGATTTTTGATTTGTCAGAGTTGGGAGAAATTGAACTTTTCATTTCTTCTTTATCGGTCAACAATATCTATTATATAGCTAGGAAGATTATTGGACATGAAAAATCAATCTACTTAATTAAGGAATTACTTGGAATGGTCGAAATATTGAACTCAGACAAAGCTTCGTTATTGATGGCTCTTGAGCTCGAATTCAGCGATTTTGAAGGTGGAATCCAAAATGCAATAGCCATTCTAAATCCAAGAATTGAAATAATAATAAGCAGAAACACCAAAGATTTTAGGAAATCAGCCTTGCCGGCGATGAGTCCTGAAATATATTTGAAAACATTTTTTCATTGAATCTAAAACCGGATCTGAAAACCAATGAAATCAGGGATATTGTAATAGGTCAGGCCATCATCAAAATAAATAGGATCTTTCTTTTTTTCAGAAAAATTATACAAATCCACAGCCTCCTTGGTCATATTTCGGCTGCTTCTCCTATAAAAGCCTGAAGCAATCCCCAATCCCAGAGTAGTGATAACCGCAGGTAGCAAGAGGTTATTTCTGGTATTGTAAGAAGAAGATTGAGGAGGAATGAAGCTCAGTGCGATTACACCGACTGTAGTCAAGAAAGTAGCCCCATCCAACAATTTGCTTGTTCTTTGCTTTTTCATCGCCTGTTGGTATTTCTCAAATGCGGTAGGCTGCGTCTGCATCATCTGGAAAACTTCCTCTTTCGTCAAAACTCTTGGCCCATCTAAAATATCGATTCTATCTCCTATGAAAGTCTCCCGGTATTCAACCCTTAAAAAGGGCTGTTGCTGACCAAAAGCCTGACTCAGGCCACAAAACATAAAAAAGGCGTAAAATAGTATTTTCATTAGTTCAGAAGTTTAGACTTAGGCCCATAGACAAGGGGGATACTTTTATCTGCAAATCAGGTTGGAAACCATATCTTCTAGATGATTTGAAATTATAGATATCTATGGCATCTCTTTCGTCGAGTTTTCCTTTCCGCTTCATAGATTGGCCTATCGACGCCATTCCCAAGGATGCAACAAAAAGTCCCGCTGAAGTCAATGCGCGTCGCTGATTGATTTCCCCAGAAGACAAATACAATATCGAACCTGTAAAGAGGACCCAACCTCCCCATTTTATTGATTCTCCCATTCTTTTTTCCCTCTTTGCTTTGGTAAACATTCCTGCATTTTCAGGAAATACAGAAATGATTTTTTCCATTTCTTTTGCATTTACCTTTTGTCCATCTGCAAGATAAATATGGTTCCCAAAGAAATTTTCGCGGTAAGACAGTACTGGATAGCTTTGGGCTTGGATAGAAAATGGGGCAAGGAATAAAATTAGAATTAAAGGAAGTGATTTCATAAGCGATTGTCCAAAGAAACGAGAATCAACTGATTAGGTTATCCCTCAAATGACAAAATAGGTCAGATTTCCAATCCATAAAAAAAGCGGCCCAAAAGCCGCTTTCCGTTATATCCCAAACTCCGATTTAATCTTATCAACGTAATCCAGCTTCTCCCAAGTGAACAATTCCACTTCAAGAGTTTTAGCTTCCCCATAAGGGTTTTTAAATGTTTTAGATACTATTTCATTTTCTCTTCCCATATGTCCATATGCGGCAGTTTCTTCATAGATCGGGTTTCTAAGCTTCAAACGCTGTTCGATGGCATAGGGCCTCATGTCAAAGATTGCTTCGATCTTTCTGGCAATTTCACCATCATTCATTTTCACTTTGGAAGTTCCATAAGTATTGACATAGATTCCCATAGGTTTTGCCACACCGATGGCATAGGAAACCTGCACCAAAACCTCTTCTGCTACTCCCGCAGCGACCATATTTTTGGCAATATGTCTTGTGGCATAAGCAGCCGACCGGTCAACTTTGGATGGGTCTTTTCCGGAGAAAGCACCTCCTCCATGGGCGCCTTTACCACCATAGGTATCCACAATGATTTTCCTTCCGGTCAAGCCGGTATCTCCATGAGGTCCGCCGATGACAAACTTCCCTGTTGGGTTGATATGGTAAGTTATTTGGTCTGTGAACAATGCCTGAATTTCAGGCTTCAACTGAGCCTTCACTCTTGGAATCAAAATTTTGATCATGTCTTCCTTGATCTTGGCCAACATTGCCGGTTCATCATCAAAGTCATCATGTTGTGTCGAAACCACGATAGCATCGATACGCAAAGGCTGGTTGTCATCACCATACTCGATCGTCACTTGGGATTTGGCATCTGGCCGGAGGTATGCGATCTCTTTGTTTTCCCTTCTCAGCGCTGCCAATTCCTTCAAAATCCTGTGAGAAAGGTCAAGTGCCAAAGGCATGTAGTTATCGGTTTCTTTGGTCGCATAGCCAAACATCATACCTTGATCACCAGCACCCTGTTCTTCAGGGTTGGTCCTTTCTACGCCTTGGTTGATATCAGGGGATTGCTCATGAATAGCTGAAAGTACTCCGCAGGAGTTCCCGTCAAACATATACTCTCCTTTGGTGTAGCCGATTCTGTTGATGACGTCTCTGGCTATTTTTTGTACATCAAGGTATATTTCAGACTTGACCTCACCTGCCAAAACAACTTGGCCTGTCGTCACCAATGTTTCACAGGCGACTTTGGAGTTCGGGTCAAAAGCTAAAAAATTATCAATCAAAGCATCTGAAATCTGATCAGCGACTTTGTCAGGATGACCCTCAGACACTGATTCTGATGTAAATAAATATGGCATATGAGAAAATATTTAATGCGTTTTTAATTGGGTCGTAAAAATAAGGTTTCGAAGGGAAATAAAAAATCGGATATCAAAGCTTAAGACTTTTTGAATCCGAAGTTTATCAGTATTACTTAAATCAACAAACTTGCAATCGGAAACAAACCCTGAAAAATCGATTTTGGCAATCTTCCTGGTTTTCCATCCTTCAATCCCGATGGAATCCTTAACTTTGTATCATACACACAATCCCCAAATTCTCGATGAACGAAAGGTATATGCAGCGGGGCGTTTCCGCCTCCAAAGAAGATGTACACCAGGCCATTTCCAAGTTGGACAAAGGACTTTTTCCAAAGGCATTCTGCAAAATAGTAGAAGATACACTCGGAAATGATCCGGATTTTTGCAACATCATGCATGCTGATGGGGCCGGTACCAAGTCTTCCTTGGCTTACATGTATTGGAAAGAGACCGGGGATCTGAGTGTGTGGAAAGGTATCGCCCAAGATGCGATCATCATGAATACAGATGACCTGCTATGCGTCGGGGCAGTCAACAACATTTTGGTTTCTTCTACCATTGGAAGAAACAAAAACTTGATTCCAGGAGAAGTCATCTCTGCCATTATCAACGGCACAGAAGAAGTATTGCAAATGCTTCGTGACCATGGTGTCAACGTGGTCCTTACAGGGGGAGAAACGGCAGATGTAGGAGATTTGGTACGGACTGTTATCGTAGACAGCACCGTGACCTGTCGGATGAAAAGAGAGGAAATAATCTCCAATGACAAAATCAAGCCAGGAGATGTAGTAGTAGGATTGGCATCTTTTGGGCAGGCTACCTATGAAGATTCATATAACGGAGGAATGGGAAGCAACGGCCTCACCTCCGCACGGCACGATGTTTTCAACAAACTATTGAAATCCAAATATCCTGAGAGTTTCGATCCTGCTGTTCCTTCTGACCTGATTTATACCGGAAAATATAACCTGACAGATCCAGCACCTGGACTTTCTGTCGATATGGGGAAATTGGTGCTCTCACCCACACGTACTTATGCTCCCATCATGGTAGACGTTTTGAAATACCTGAGACCAGCCATCCATGGAATCGTACACTGTAGCGGGGGTGCCCAGACCAAAGTTCTCCATTTTGTAGATAATGTACATGTTGTCAAAGATAACCTATTTGATACACCGCCACTTTTCAAAATGATTCAGGAAGAAAGCGGGACAGACTGGAAGGAAATGTACAAGGTATTCAATATGGGTCATAGGATGGAGATTTATGTCGAAGAAAGGTATGCCGAGGAAATAATAGATATCGCACAGGGATTTGACGTAGAAGCCAAAATAATCGGACGGGTCATTCCACATGAGGGTAAAAAAGTGACCGTTCAGGGTGCGCATGGTATATTTGAATATTAATTTGCAGAATAGAATCAACAGTTTTTAGAGAAAAATATGCCTAGAACAACTGCCCAAAGGATTTTCAGAATTTTCGGTTGGACCTTTGGTGTGATTGTTTTTTTGGCTCTGACCACTTTGACCAGGATTGACTGGCGGGATTACAGGGAAATGGAATACTACCAAGAAACTGTCGCGCACCTCGACACCATGAGTATTAATTCTTCTCAAGGTGAAATTTGGTTGGCAGGATGGGCTTCGACCAACACTACTCCTTCCACTCCTGCAAAATTGGTGGGCTATAAACCACGCGGAAGGTATCAGTTTGTGCAGGACAGCAGCTTTGTCAAAACGATGGTCATCAGTAATGGAAAATCCACAGTGGCTTTTTTGAACTATGAATTGATGATTGTCCATCCATACCTTCAGGAAAGAATCAGTCAAGCCATCAATGAATCCGGATTGGCTATTGATCATATTTATTTCACTGCCACCCATACGCATAGCGGCATTGGTGGACATATCCCGGGACTTGTTGGCAAGCTTGCTTTTGGCGGCTTTGATGAAAAAATAGTCAAACTTCTGGAAGCTAGAACCATTGAAGGCCTGAACTCAGCCATATCAACAATGGATTCAGCTACTGTTTACTTTCAAAAAACCAAAGCCGATACACTTGTTGCCAACAGGCTCATCGCTGAAGATCCTGTAGACCCTTATATCAGGCAATTAATCTTCGAGAAAAGGAATGGTAAAAAAGGAACCATTCTGACATACAGTGCCCACCCCACCATTTTAAACTCAAAATTCATGGGCCTGTCGGGTGATTATCCCAATTACCTGACCAAAATGATGGAAGAAGAGGAGTATGAATTTTCACTTTTTGCAGCCGGGACAGTTGGAAGCCATCGTCCGGTAGCTACCGGAAAAGAACCAAAAAATGTAGAATCCTATGCCTTGACCCTGCACAGGAATCTTTCAGAAAATATCCATGAGGTATTTCCCGTTGAAGAGGCAAAGTTCATGCACGGAAATTTACCCCTTGGTTTAAGAAAAGCACATTTCAGGATCAGTGAAAAAGTCCGGATCCGTCCCTGGATTTTCAATTCAATTTTAGGTGACACCAATGCCCACTTTGACATGATCCAAATTGGGAAAACCTTATTTATAAGTTCAAGCGGGGAAATTTCAGGTGTCTTTATGAAAGATTGGGAAGCCTATGCCGCCGAAAAAAACATTCACCTTATAATAACCTGCTTTAATGGAGGCTATATCGGATACATCACTCCCGACAAATATTACAATTATCCGCTTTATGAAACTCGGGATATGAATTGGTTTGGTCCATACAATGGCGCCTACTTTGATGAAATCATCAAAAGGATGATCGATAAAGCAGCTGAGTAGGAATATTCTCTAAAATAAAAGCAACAATAAGGGCAGGAGGAACAAGGCCTCAGATTTTTTCCTGATTTGGTCTTTATTTTGGTTTTTGGAGAAAAACAATATCAAATGATAGCCTAGAATCAATCCCAAAATCAAAGAATAGATATGATAGAAGGATGGCAAAATAAAAGCAAGAACCATCAGCACACCGATTCCCACGGTTCCCAATAGCAAAATAAGGTTTTTTAAACCGGTCTTTGGAATCAATACCAACACCGACCCGAACCCATCCTTTTCGTCTTCCTCAGCATCGAGATAAGACAGCATCAGGAGATTAACCAAAGCAGCTAAAAAGTAAATGAAAACAAAAACATAAAAGTTTTTATCTATCAATTCAAAATCAATACTGGCGAAAGGCGCAAGCGAAATCCCCAAAACATAAATAACCGCCGTAGATATTTCTTTCAACCAAGAAATCTTTTGCCCGCCAATTTTCAAAAATCCCATCCAAACCATAGTTAAAGAGGCAAGGATAAGCCCTGGAGTTT
>NZ_CDSBKL010000178.1:0-8104 GCF_977115555.1 Aquiflexum sp. | reverse complement strand
CTTTTGGGTTGCTCGAGCCGATGGCAGATGGGTTTCGTAATTATTTAAAAACCCAATACACTATCTCCACAGAAGAACTGTTAGTGGATAAAGCCCAATTATTGACTTTGACTGCTCCTGAAATGACTGTTTTGGTAGGAGGGATGCGCACATTGAATACCAATTATGATGGCTCGAATCATGGAATTTTTACCGAAAAGAAAGAAATGCTGACCAATGATTTCTTTGTAAATCTATTGGATATGAGTACGGAGTGGAATGCAGCTGATGATACCAAAGAAAAGTTTGAAGGCAGAGATAGAAAAACCGGAGAACTTAAATATACAGCTACCCGAGCTGACCTGATTTTTGGTTCAAATTCAGAATTGAGAGCTTTGGCTGAGGTTTATGCGCAGCAAGATTCCGGAGAAAAGTTTGTGAGGGACTTTGTAGCAGCCTGGAATAAAGTGATGAATCTGGATAGGTTTGACTTGATTTATAAAAAGTAATTCCAAGTTCTTTGAAAAGTATTTTAGAAAAGCCAGTCTTTCGGGACTGGTTTTTTTAATTAAGATCAATTTTTTAAATATCCTGATCTCTTGGATGGACTACTATATTCCTTCTTTTGTGATCAGATGAACAAAAAAACCAATAATCACAATATTTAATATTGCTTGAATTTCATTTGATACAACCAGGTATTATGTATAGATTTTACGATTTTCTATACATATAAAAATTTAAATGTATAGTTTTTGGGTAATTGCATTCATTCAGTTTCTGTGCAGAATTTAAAAAGTTGTGATTCATTCTCTTTGGTATGAGCCATTAAAACACCTGAAAAGAATGCAATCTCCAAGATTATCACCTTCCAAAATCATCCTGCAACCTGACGATATCTTCTTCGTCGGATGGATGGGTGGCATCTGTATGCTGCCAAATCTCTGCCACTACTCCCCAATCTTCCAAACCGATCAACCTATGCCTTTCCCCTTGTTGGAGTTTGATTTTATCTCCTTCGATAAGCGTTTTTTTCTCATGCTCTTCATCGGTAATACTTGTTCCCACGGCAACTTTGCCTTTGATACAACGCCAGATTTCTGCCCTTCGGAAGTGGTATTGCCAGCTTAACCTTTTGCCAGGGGCTACCAAAAGGATTTTTGGGCTGAGTTTTTCGGATATCTTCAGGGATTCAAAATCCTCCTCAGGAAAAAATTGCGATGCAAACTTTGAAGCTTGGTCTTCGTTGATCACCAAGAATCCTCCCCATGGTCTTTGGTCGTCTTTTTTGACGATTTCAAACCCTAGGTTTTCGATATATTTTTCAGTTTTTTCAAAAATTTCTATTACGCCTTGCATATTCTCTTTCGGTTCAAAAGTTAGTTGCTGATTAAAACCCAAATTAAAAGATTTTACCTTTCGGAACCTAAAAAGCCCCGATTTTCCCATCCATCCAATTGGCTCTTTGGCTGAGAAAATTTTGGAGATCAAGGATGGCTTGGTCATAGGTTCGGTCCGCATTCACCTCCCATTTGGAATAATTTCTGACCACTGCATTGTTGTCTTGAAGGTACTTAGACGTTTCGGAAACCAGTTTTTGGAGGTTTCCATTGCTCAGGGTGCTGCTTCTCAGACTTGTCCATCTGGCTTTGACAGCCTGCCTGAACACCGGGTCTTCCATCAACCTGTTCCACCAAAAAGGCATCATCCAAGCATCTTGGTTGACATAGTTGTTGTAATTGATGACCCAATCATCCATCGGAATCCTTCCTCCTTCATCAAAACCGATGTTGAAATCCCAAACCGGTCCCATAGCCAATTTTCCATCCCGGTCTTTGACCAAAAATGTACTGATGCGGTAGGCATCGACATTACGGCCAAGTTCATTGATCAGAAAGTAGTCCACAAAACTTCCGATATCTATATAGTTGGCATAAGTCCTTTCACCTGCCCCAAAATCATCCTGCAATAATGCGGTTTCAAAATCGTCAAGATAGTCGGCGATATAAGACTTTTGGGCATCGGTGATGTCTTCAGCTTTTGGATATTCATACATGAAGTAGGTTTCCAAATAAAGATCCGGGTGGTATGGTGAACCGAATGCCGGGAAATTCACCGGTTTTCTGAAGATATCATATGTACTGCGAAAGCTGTTTTGGGCAGTATATCGGGCATCATCATCCCAATTGTTGAGGAAATAGGAAAGCGGTTTGCCATCGTGTTCCGGTCCTGCATCTGCCTTGTCGATTTTGAGGATATAGCCTCCTGTGAGATTGGTCGAGGAAGTATTGAGGGATTTGATGTCTATTCTTTTGCTGTCTCTTTTTAACTTTTCACACAGGTAATACACGCCCATATACTCCCCATTTACCTCGATTTCGACAAATTTCCCCCTGCTTGCATATTTTCCGATCTGATTGGAAAGCTCATAGGCAATGTGGTTGAACATCAGGCTTCTGTCCCAAATGTATCTTTCGGAAATGTTGACCACATGGCCGATAAGCCTCCAATCTTCTTCCTCAGGAAGACCAAGGAGGGAAACATCCATTCCTTCTCCCGCATCATCAACAGTTTCAAAATTGAATGCCTTTTTGTCCGAAAGCCGGAAGGAAGTTTTGCCCCGGTATTCGATATCGATAGGTTGGGTTTGGATCAGTTTTTTCTCTTGGTAGATTTTCATTTGCGCTTGTACTCCCGGTTCATAGGGAATCGAAGCTCCGCGGGTGTCGATCACCACGTAAGGGATTTCGCTGTCTTGGGTGTCAATGGCAAATACCTGCCCATCATCTCCTTTTGGAATAAAAACCTCTACAGGTTCCTTACAACCTGTCCAAATAAACAAACTGACAATCCCAATCCAAAAAATGTTTCTTACTGTACCGCGCATATTTTTTATTTTTGGTAAACAAAATTAGTTGAAATTTACGGATTGCCATAGACTTAAGTTTTGTGTCCGGCTCAATCCGAAACAATCTTTTTGGAAGGCAGTTTGGACAATGACGCAAAGATGTCGTATGCTTGGCGTTTTGGAACAGGAATGTAAACAAGATATTTGACCGTGAATCCAGAAGAAAAAATCAAAACCCTTCGGCTTGCCAAAGGACTGACACAGCAGGAACTTTCAGACCTTAGCGGTATTTCCTTGAGGACCATCCAAAGAATCGAAAACGGGGAAGTCAAACCGAGTCTTTATTCTTTGAAGAAGCTCTCGGCGATCTTAGAAGCAGATTTGAATCAGTTTTTTCAGGATTCGGGTAAAAAAACTAATGTTTCAAATTCCAAATCTTCCAAAATCATGAACCGATTAATTTCTTCCATTGCCTTGTATCGCATCCCTTTGTTGAGCACTGCTCTCCTTTTGGGCTTGTCTCTTGCGGTTTATTTTGTAAAGCCATTTTCCGTTCCAGCTAAACGTATTCAATCAGAAAAATCATCCTATGAGGTAGCCACGGTAAATTGTGGTTCTGATACGGAATGTGATATCGAAGTCACCAAAAAGGATTCTGAAGGCAATATCCTCTGGCAAAAAACCTACGGTGGAACAAGCTACGACCGGGCTTCCCAGCTGCTTCCTACCGAAGACGGCGGTTGCTTGGTATTGGGTTCAACAAGTTCATTCGGTGCGGGAAATTATGATGTTTTGCTCCTGAATATCGATGGTGCAGGTCAGTTGGTTTGGCAAAAGACGTATGGGGGATTTTTCAATGAATACGGGGAAAAGTTGGAAAAAGCTTCTGACCGCAATGGCTATGTAGTAGCCGGAACCCAACAAACCTGCCCCGGATCTAATGTGTCAGCCGACTGCAGGGACTTCATCTGGACTTTTGAGATAGACAATCAGGGCGAAGAAAAAGGCATAAGAACATTGGGAGATAACTTTGATTGATCAAATACTCCATAAATATTAAGCCTCAGGCAATCTTAAATTTGTTTTCCTTTTTTTCAAGATTGAAATAATTAACTTGGAATACCCAAAATAATTCCCTCAATCTATGAAGAAAATAGCCTTTTTTCTGCTCATAAGCCTGTTGCTTGCGTCTTGCTCCCAAACGGACACTTCTCAGGAATCCACCACAAAATCCCATTATCCTGTCAACCGCGAACCTTTGGAACCCACTCCTTACCTTGAACTCCCCTTGGGAAGTATCAAGGCAGAAGGATGGCTTGAGGACCAACTCCAACGGATGGCAGAGGGCTTGACGGGACATCTGGACGAGGTTTACCCTGAGGTGGTAGGTGCAAGAAACGGTTGGCTTGGCGGTGATGGAGACGGATGGGAGCGAGGTCCTTATTGGATTGATGGACTTTTGCCATTGGCATATATCCTGGATGATGCCCGACTTAAAGAAAAGGCTCAAACTTGGATTGATTGGACCCTGAACAATCAGGCGGAATCCGGGTACTTGGGACCAATCCCATTTGAAACCGAACCGGAACCTGAAAAAGGAATCCAAAAAGGGCCAAGAGAAGATTGGTGGCCCAAAATGGTCATGCTCAAAGTATTGCAGCAATATTATCAGGCCACAGGCGATGAACGGGTAATCGCTTCTTTAACCAAATATTTCCAATACCAATTAAAAACCCTTCCCGAAAAACCGCTGGACTACCTTTCACTCTGGGCCAACCGTCGGGCAGGAGATAACCTGATGGTCGTCTATTGGCTGTACAATATCACGGGGGATGCTTTTTTGTTAGAATTGGGAGATTTGATCCAAGAGCAGACTTTCCCTTGGCAGAAGATTTATACCAATGCCGAAAACCCAGTTCAATTCCAAGATGTCTGGCATTACAATAAAATCAAGCGCTTTCCTTTTGATCCCGAAGAAATCGGAAACCTGACGCTATCAAAAGTTCCCGGTCTCCATACGGTCAATGTTGCCCAAGGACTGAAACAGCCGATGGTTTATTTTCAAAAAAGCAAAGACTCCCAAGCTTTGCCGGCAGTCAAAAAAGCACTCCGGGATTTACAGTCGTTTCATGGACAGGCGCAGGGAATGTATGGAGGTGATGAACCTCTCCATGGGAATAACCCTGTCCAAGGAGTTGAGTTATGTTCAGTGGCGGAAGAAATGTTTTCTCTGGAAACCATCCTCAAGATCACCGGAGACATGGAATTTGCAGATCTACTTGAAAAAATCACCTATAACGCCCTTCCTACACAGGTTTCGGATGATTATCAGACCAGGCAATATTTTCAGGCTGCAAATCAGGTAGAACTTACCGATCAGCTTGAAACTTCCTTTGAGAAAACAAACCATGAAGGGACGGATTTTGTGTTTGGCGTGCTTTCCGGATATCCATGCTGCACCACCAACATGCATCAGTCTTGGCCAAAATTTGTACAGAATCTATTCTATGCGACGCCGGATGGAGGAGTGGCTGCATTGTTGTATGCGCCGAGCAGTGTAGAAATGACCGTTGGTCATGGCGCAAAGCTCAAGGTCAAAGAAAGCACCGGATTTCCTTTTCGTGAAACCATCCATTTCGAAATTGAGCTTTCGGAAGAGGCGGCTTTCCCATTTCACCTCAGAATTCCGGCTTGGTCCCAAAATCCCAAAATTGAAATCAATGGCAAAGAGGAGAAATTTGAAGTCATCAACCAAGTTGCTGTTTTGGAAAGGATCTGGAAAAATGGGGACAAAGTCATACTGACCTTACCAATGGAATTGAAGTATTCACCATGGTATCAGGATTTGGTTTCTATCGAAAGAGGACCCTTGGTATATAGTCTGAAAATCGAGTCTGAAAACAAAGTCAAAGATAGAAAAGACCGATTCCGTGCCTTTTGGGAAGTTTTTCCCAAAGCGGATTGGAATTTTGCCCTTGAAGCAAATATCCTTTCTAATCTTGCTGAACACGTTGAAATCATCGAAAAAGACTGGAGCGGGGACTATCCATGGAATCTGGAAAATACCCCAATCGAGTTGAGGCTAAAAGGTATACATGTACCTGAATGGAGAACAGTCAAGAGTGCTCCGCAGATCCCTGAAAACCTGCCAAAGGTCATTACCTCAAATGAAATTGCTGAAAGGCAAAGAGAGATTACCCTAATTCCATATGGCTGCACGACGCTCAGGATTACGGAATTTCCTGTGGTCAAAGTCAAATGAGTCTCAAAAAATCAGGGTTTTCTTTAACGTACAATCGTCCTGAAGGTCAGGTTGACCCTAGGTCTTTTGATCAGCTTGGTGGGAGGAAGGCGGTGAAGCCAATTGGTTTGGGTTTTACCTGCCATCACAAGCAGGCTTCCGTGTTCTAGCAGCAATTCGATCTTCTCTTTGGTCTCCTTGTGTTTGAAAGCAAATTTCCGCTCCGCTCCAAAACTCACCGAACCGATAGCACCGTCTTTTTTGAGGTCAGTTTCCCCGTCGCTGTGCCAGGCCATGCCTTCTTCACCGGTATGGTAGAGGTTGAGCAGGCAGGAGTTGAAGGTCTCCCCGGTTTCCTTTTCAATGGTTTCTTTAAGCTTTAACAGTTCCTTGGTCCAAGGCAAGGCAGTTTTGGTTGCATTGGAATAGGTATATTCAAATTCCCTGTCGCCATACCAAGCTACTTTTCGTTTGGTGATGATCTTTTTTCCGAAAATATGTGCCTCATCATTTTTCCATTCGATGGTATTGAGGAGAACCTCATAGTAAAAATCTGCTTCTTTGGGATTGAAAATTTTGCCGTAATAGTTGACAATGCCGTCTTTGGGAAGCAGGTTGGTGTTGGGGTTGAGAGTAGGTTCGAAGAGGTTCAGGTTCATGGCTGCAAGTTGGGAATAAAAACAATAATGGCTAAACAACCCTTAAGGTTTTGGATTGAGCCATGTTTTTTAATTGTCAAAATTGGAGTTGGATTTTTGCGGGTAATAGATAACCGTTTATAGCTGAATGAATCAGGTTCTTTCGTCCTTAATGAATGGTTTTTAAGTTTAAATAAAAATATCTCAATCTACACTTGTAGATTTAAAATTAATATCTACATTTGTAGATATCGATCTTAATTCTAGACAATGAAACTTTCCCCAACCGAAGAAGAACTCATGAACCATCTCTGGAGCCTTAAAAGAGCTTTCATGAAAGATTTGTTGGACGCATATCCCGAACCCAAGCCTGCATCGACGACTATCTCCACTTTGCTAAAACGGATGCAGGAAAAGGAATTTGTGGCCTACAAGACTTTTGGAAATTCCCGTGAATATTACCCTTTAGTGACCAAGGAAAATTATTTCTCCAAGCACATCAATGCGCTTATCAAGAACTTCTTCAATGATTCACCGGCTCAGTTTGCCTCTTTTTTTACAAAAAAGACCCAACTCAGCGATGAAGAACTCATCGAAATCAAAGCCAATATTGACAACCTCCTAAATAAAAAATAATGGCACTTTACTTCATCAAATCCGCGGTCTGCCTGCTTCTCCTTCTGTTGTTTCACCGTTTTGTATTGCAGAAAGAGGCCATGTATCATTTCAACAGGTTTTACCTCCTGTTTTCAGTGGTGGTGTCTTTTCTGATTCCTTTAAATACCATTGAAGTTACTGCTACACAGCCGCTGTTTGAACCTGAAGTGCCAACCGAGTTTGTACCTGATGTGGAAAGTTTGGAAATGCAGCCGGTCGTTTCCCAAACCGAAAAAAGCTTAGATTGGAAGCTGGTCCTGATCCTTTTTTATGGATTGATCACATTTGCATTGTTGGTCCGGTTTATAAGGAACATCAACATTTTATTTGAAAAAGTAAACCGGAATGTTTTGATCAAATACCGCGGGGAAAACCTCGTGATGCTTCAGGAAGATTGTCCTCCCTTTTCTTTTTTGAAATATATTTTTGTCTCCCATTCAGATTTTGAAAGCGGAAAATTTACGGATGCGATACTGATTCATGAGTCCACCCATGTGCAGGAAAAGCACAGTTGGGATAATCTTTTGATCGAATTTCTTTTGGTTTTCATTTGGTTTCACCCGGGATTGTATTGGGTCAAGACCGCCATCAAATTGAACCATGAATTTATCGCTGACCAGGCTGCTTTGAAAATAATTCCTGTCGAAAAATATAAACTCGAGCTTTTATCCATGGTTTTGACAGGTCAAAATTTTGGATTGGCAAGTAGTTTGAATTTTTCACTCACCAAAAAAAGAATGG
>NZ_CDSBKL010000177.1:0-8115 GCF_977115555.1 Aquiflexum sp. | reverse complement strand
ACTGAAAACCAGTCATTTAAACCACAATAATTAAAGTAAAAAATGAATTAATTAGATTAAGTTAATCGAAAAAAGCGATAAGCCTAGAATCGTTATCCATCAGACAGTAATGACATAAGATACTAATACAATTATGAATAAATGGACAATTATAGTAATTGTATTTTTTAGTTTTTCCAATATCAATGCTCAACCCGGTGATTCTATATTATCTAGGCCAAAAAGCAATGGGGAAGCCACAAAAGTGTTGGTTAGTTTCTATTTTATTGACATTACAGAAATTGACAATAAAGAACAAAGTTTTACTCTTGATGTGGTCGTCCGTTTGAAATGGAAGGATCCAAGATTGCCAAAGGAAAATGAAACTATGTCAATCAATTCAATTTGGCAACCAAATCTTCAGATCTATAACTCAAGAAATGTCGAAAAAAGGCTTCCAGAAATCGCCTATATAATGCCTGATCAAACTGTCCAATATACCCAGAGGTATTTTGCTAAGTTGAGCAGCCCTTTGGATTTTAAGGAATTCCCCTTTGATGTTCAGACATTGCGAATAACTCTGATTTCATTTGGTTATTCTCCTGAAGAGGTAGAGTTGATATTTGAGAATGCCGGATCAGAAAAAGAATATTCAATCTCAGATTGGAGTGTAGAGCAGATCGGAGCTACCTCTCAGGCATATCGAGCCAACTTATTTGATGATTCAAATGAACAGATCTCAAGACCCAGAATGGATTATGAATTTAAAGCAAGCAGGTATATCCAGTTTTATTGGTGGAAAGTATTGGCCCCACTTATAGTAATTCTTTTTCTTTCATGGGCGGTTTTCTGGTTAGATCCCACACAGGTAGGGGCTCAATTGGGCGTAGCAGGGACTTCTATATTGGCTTTGATTGCATTCCTATATAAGCTGGACAATGTACTTCCTCCAGTTTCATACCTGACCCGTATGGATCATTTCATCTTTGCTTCTCTTCTATTGGTGTTTATTGCATATCTGGAAGCTTTAATTAGTGTAACCTTTGCTTCAAAGAATAAATTAGAATTAGCACAAAAATTGGATTTCTCATTCCGGATCGTCTATCCGGTTATATTCCTTTTTATTGTTTTCTTTTTTTGGGCATAGTCAAATTGAAATTAACATAATTAAATAGCCATATAAAACAGAATTTAAACTTTACGATTATGAAAAAATCAAAATATATAATACCTCTGATCCTCATTGGATTAGTGAGTTGTCAAAAGGGGGCAGATCAAGCAACGAAAGATTCTGAAGCCAAAGTTGAAATACCCAAAATGGCAATGACTACAGAAATTCCTGAGTCTATCCTAACTCCTTCAAGCGTTGAAACCCGAATTGGAACCCTCAATTTTTTTGATGGGTATCCTGATGATGCCACAACAAAATTGGTTTATGATCACCTTGACTTTATACGTGGAGTGGAGGCCTTTCTGAATTGTGTACCCGGAGCATCTGCAGAAGGATTCAGAACAGGTTGGGCAACACAAGGCGCGGACAATAATCAAGCTTTGATTGTTATGGAGGATTTGATGGACTCCAAATCTTTATACTTAACGCCAAATACTGAAAGTATTTACCATATGGCATGGTTAGATGTTAAGAATGGCCCACTCGTAATCGAAACCCCACCAAATGTATTGGGAATTATAGATAATCACTGGTTCAAATATGTAGGTGACTTCGGAAATGCAGGACCGGACAAAGGTCAGGGAGGAAAGTACCTACTTGTACCTCCGGGATATGAAGGTAAAATACCAGACGGTTATCATGTTTTACACACTACCACCTATGGTAACTTGATGTTTTTTAGAGGTTTCTTAAAAGACGGTAGTACTAAAGAAGCTGTAGAGAGTGCCAGAAAACATTGGAAAACCTATTACTTGGCAGATAAGGACAACCAACCGCCAATGGAGTTTATCAACGTTTCAGGTAAGGAGTTCAATACTATCCATGCCAACAATTTTCATTTCTATGAAGAAATAAATGAGATTGTCCAATATGAGCCAAATGAAGCTTCTGACCCAGAGACTTTGGGATTGTTAGCCGCAATAGGTATTGAAAAAGGAAAAGAGTTTGCACCAGACGAAAGAATGAAAGCGATCCTGACCGACGCTGTGGCAGTTGCCAATGCCACCGCTCGAGCGCTTACGTTTAGACCACGCATCGATGCGTATTATTTCCCGGACAGACATTGGTTCACCAACTTCCAAGGTGGTAGTTATACCTTCGAAACCCAACCGGGAGTTCGTAACCTTGAAGGACGTGTTTTATTCCATTATTACGCCACAGGCATTACACCTGCCATGGCATTGAAGATGGTAGGCATTGGCTCTCAATATGCTGCAGCTACGACAGATTCCGAAGGAAAGCCTTTAGATGGTAGCAAAACTTATAAAATAACCTTACCACCTAACATTCCTGCTCAAGATTTTTGGTCTTTCGTGGTTTATGACAACCAGACACGTTCCATGCTTCAAACAGACCAAAAATTCCCTAGTATCTCCAGCCAAAGAGAAGGAGTAGTCATCAATCCTGATTCATCAGTAGATGTCTGGTTTGGGCCAACAGCACCTGAAGGTCACGAATCTAACTGGATTCAGACGGTCCCTGGTAAGAGCTGGAATGTACTGTTGAGACTTTACGGACCGGGACAATCTTGGTTTGACAAAACCTGGAAACCAGGGGATTTTATTGAAGTAAAATAAATCTGAAAATCAATTTCAATCAAACTCAAAAAGTATGATTATCAATAAAAATAAAATAGTCAGTTCATTCGTATTGCTAGTTTTTGGAATCGGAATGACCTCGACTTTTGCTCAAAGTCCAACCTACAAGGCAAAGGTTCCTTCCAGCTTGATTACTCCAAACAAAGTTGAGACGGAAATGCTGGGAGATCTTGAATTCTTTGACGGTATGCCAAATGAAGCAACTGTCAAGAAAACCATAGATTTTCTCGATCTCTCCAGAGCTGTTGAAGTTTTCTTGAACGGAATGCCAGCCACCTCCATTTATGCCATGCTGGAAGGAATGAAACAAGCGGGTGCGAATCCCGGAGATTTGGTTTTATGGAAAGATTATGGGGATGCGCGAACACTCGCACTTACCTTTAATACTTCTACCCCTTATGCTTTCGCTGAGATTAATGTGAAGGATGAGCCTATGATAGTTGATGTTCCACCAGGTGCGCTGGTAGGAGCTGTAGATGATGCTTTCTTCCGTTGGGTTACTGACCTTGGAGTTACCGGTCCAAATCAAGGTAAGGGTGGTAAATGGATTTTTGTAGGTCCAGATTATGAAGGGAATCTTCCTGATGGTTTTACAATCATCAAGACTCCTACCTATCGTAACTGGATGTTTTTAAGAGCTTTGGTCACCAATGGAGATGTAGAAACAGCAACACTGGGTTTGAGAACACAATTCAGAGTCTACCCGCTTTCAATGTTGGCCAATCCACCAAAAGGAAAAGTAGTTAATGCCTCAGGAGCTCAGATCAACACGGTTCATGCAAATGATGTCACTTACTATGACGAATTGAATGCTGTTATTCAATATGAGCCTGCAGATGCCTTTAACCCTGAATTAGTTGGACAGTTTGCGGCAATTGGAATTAAAAAAGGTGAACCCTTCGCTCCTGATGCTCGAATGAAGAAGATATTGACTGAAGGTGTGGCCATTGGTAATGCAACTGCCCGTTCTCTTACATTCCGCCCTCGTGAAGAGCGTCTATACTTCTACCCAGGAAAAAGACAATGGTATTCACCATTTACAGGAGGTAGTTCAGAGTTTATGAACAAAGGTGAACGTGTATTGGATGATCGGATCATCTTTCATTACTATGCCACTGGTATCACTCCAGCGATGGCAAGAGCCCAAGTCGGTACTGGATCAGCATACGCGATTGGCGCGCATGATTCGGAAGGAAATTATCTTGATGGAGGCAAAACCTATAAGGTTACCCTTCCGGGTCCTGTTCCTGCCAAGGACTTTTGGTCTTTCGTAGTTTATGACAATCAGACGCGTTCTGTTCTTGAAACCGATCAAAAATCTGCCGGAGTGGATAGTAACAGTCCAGACATTAAACCAAATGCAGATGGTTCTTATACTGTTTGGTTTGGGCCAACTGCTCCTAAAGGAAAAGAAGGAAATTGGGTTCAAACGATGCCGGGAAAAAGCTACAATTCTCTTTTAAGATTATACGGTCCTTTAGAAGCTTATTTTGATAAGAGCTGGATGCCGGGAGATTTTGAATTGGTAAAGTAAAATATGGGTATAAGTATATGAGGGCATTCTCGCCAACCAATCGGGTAGGGGAATGCCTTTTTCCATAAGTGGAAATATTTCTATTTTCAATTAAAATCAATTCATTAATATGAATCTTGAAAATTCCTTAAAGGCAATTATAGCTGTTTTTTTAATCATTTTGAGCATGAATGCTAAGGCTCAAAATGAGGAGGAAACAACAACTTCTGCTGAAAAATTGGCAAAAAAACTTGCAAATCCTGTTGCTTCACTCATCAGCGTGCCTTTTCAAAATAACTTTGAATTTAACGTAGGACCTTTTGAAGGATTTAGATACATGCTGAATATCCAACCGGTAATTCCTATCTCAATCAATGAAAAATGGAATATGATTAGCAGAACGATTATTCCAGTTATCTCACAAAACAATGTGACTGAAATAGGCGTGAGTCAGACTGGACTTGGGGATATAAACCAAAGTATTTTCTTTTCTCCAAAAGAGGCGAAAAATGGGTTAGTATGGGGAGTTGGTTCTGTATTATTACTTCCTACTGCTACGAGCAACACTTTTGGATTACAAAAATGGGGAGCAGGGCCAAATGCTTTGGTATTAAAATTAAAAGGTCAATGGACCTATGGTGCGTTGATGAATCATATGTGGTCCTATGCAGGGAGCGGTTTAAATGACATTAGTGGGACTTTCTTTCAACCTTTTGCTACGTATGCCACAAAAACAGGAGCTTCGTACACAGTAGCTTCTGAAAATTCTCAAGATTGGAAGAATGACTCATTTGTAGGTATTGCAGGTGTTTATTACGCTAAAGTAACCAAGTTCGGCAACCAAATGGTACAAATAGGCGGTGGACCAAAGGTATTTTATGGGAATAATCAAAATAGACCAGAATGGGGGTTTCGAGCAAACCTGATTTTGATATTTCCGAAGTAGTCTATTCATGAATGGTCTCTGGTCAAGAATTTGAATTTGCGATAATCTAGACATACAATGAAGAAAGTATTTATTTTATTGATTTGTTTCCTGTACATTGAAAGTATTTCGGCTCAGGTAACACCACAAGTATCCCCTGTTTTTTCAGGGGGATATTTACCTGGAATTTTAGGAGTGAGAGACTATGCCAATCCGGGAAGAGATGGGTTATTTGTCCTAGACTATAATATTTTTCTTAATGCCAATAGCTTTTATGACAGAAATGGCAATAAAAGTACTTCAATAGGTAATATTCCGATCGAAGTTGATATTTCAGGCTATATCAACAGCCTGATGCTTGTTTATGCTTCTCCCAAATTGGAGTTCCTTGGAGATGCCCAATATTTATTCATTGCATCACCTAATTATACCACAGCAAATTTAGGAGTGGGGTTAGGTGAATTGACAAGTGGGGAAACCATTACCGGGGGAGTTTCTGGCTTTGGGGACTTGACTATAGCCCCTATAATGTTGTCCTGGACTTCAGAAAAATTTGATTTTACCACGGGATACTTATTCGTTGCTCCTACAGGGCAATATGAAACTGGTGGCTCTGAAAATGTCGGATTGGGTTACTGGTCTCATGTCGTCCAAGCTGCTGCATACTATTACCCCTTACCCCAAAAAGCAACTGCAATACTGATTATGCCTTCCTATGAATGGCATAGTACTCTTAAAGATGCAGAGGTAAAACCGGGTACTCGTTTTTTGTTGGAATATGGAATAAGCCAATACCTTACCGAGCGGTTAGAAGTTACCCTGCAAGGCGGTCATTCCTGGCAAATTGGTGAAGATTCCGGAGCAGACGTTTATTGGGATACTAGTGTAAAAGATCAAATGAGCATTTTTGGCGCAGGATTAGGCTTTTGGGTTAAGCCAAATACCTTCTATGTAAATACCAAATACAGTACAACTTATAACAACAAACAACACTTTAAAGCGAACATCTTTCAGATTCAGCTATTGTTAGCTACTGATTTATTGAAAAAAAGAGAGAATAATTAAAGAAATCGCCAAAAGGATACTTTTTTAAATTTTTTTCATTCCCCATTTCCTCCATAAGTATTCATTATTTGACCAAATTGGATATTTTCTTTAAGTAAGAAAGTTATTAGGATACATTTTTCAATGAAATCGGGGGTAAAGAGGAATTAAAAAATACCTTACAGAGTATCTAAATTATGCATCATGTTATGTTCTTGAGGTTTGGATTTGAAAGTTTTAGCTGTGGAAAAGAATAATTATTTTGGTGAAAACAAGCATTTTATTAGTTAAATCCCACCCGTACATTTTTTTAAATGAATTCCGGAGGTTCAAGGGGATTCATCCTAATCCGGCAAAAGGATAATTTTATTCATTTATAAATCGCCGTTTCTTTAATCCAAAAATTCCGATAACTTTGCTGACTGTTTAGTCAGTCATGAAATCAATGTTGATATCCCTCTCTGTTTTAATTGTCTTTATATTGGTGGTTGTGGTGTTTATCAACCAGCCAAAATTCGGTAAACTCCCTTCCGGTGAGCGCTTGGAGCACATCAAAGCTTCTCCAAATTACCAAAACGGTTCCTTCCAAAACCTCAGTGTGACACCTGACCTGACCGAGGGAGTCAGCTATTCTACGGTGATGTGGGATTTTCTTTTTGCCAAAAAGGAAAGACAATCTCCCACTGATGTTCTTCCTTCTGTAAAGACTGACCTGTTGAATCTGTCTCCTGAATCCAATGTTTTGGTGTGGTTTGGGCATTCTTCCTACTTCATACAAGTAGATGGAAAGAAAGTTTTGATGGATCCTGTCTTGAGTGGGGCAGCTACGCCTATGCCTTTTGGAGGAAAGTCCTTTGCAGGTTCGGATATATACTCCCCGGACGATTTTCCTGATATTGATATTTTGTTTATTTCCCATGACCATTGGGATCACTTGGATTATGAGACGATCATCAAGCTCAAGCCAAAAATCAAATTGGTCATTTGCGGTTTGGGGATCGGAGCTCATTTTGAACATTGGGGATTTGACCCGAAGATCATTGTGGAGAGTGATTGGAATGAGCAAGTCCAATTGGGAGAGGGGTTTTCTGTGGATATTTTGCCTGCAAGACATTTTTCGGGAAGGGGATTTTCCCGGAACAAAGCCTTGTGGGTTTCTTTTGCTTTCAAAACTCCAAGCATGAACCTTTACCTTGGAGGTGACAGCGGTTATGACAGGCATTTTTCAGAAATTGGAAATCAATATGGACCTTTTGACCTTGCAATTCTTGACAATGGACAATACGATGCTGCTTGGCGGTATGTGCATCTCATGCCTGAGGAGATTTTGGTAGCGGCAAAAGAACTCAAGGCTAAAAGAATTCTCCCTGTTCACTCTTCCAAATTTGTATTGGGAAACCATCCTTGGGATGAACCTTTGGAAAAGATCATTGCCAACAATGAATCAGAGAATTTGAACATCATCACGCCGATGATAGGCGAGCAGGTCAATCTCAGGGACAGTACCCAAACATTTTCTCTATGGTGGAGAGAAGTGAAGTAATTAGGAACAAAGTATCAAGTACCAAGTATCAAGTACCAAGAAGCGAGATTCTGGAGTAGCAGTTGGCAGTCGCAGTGATCAGACTTAAGTATTAAGTATCAAGTACTAAGTAACAAGATGGGAGAAGCGAGAAACAAGAGGCGTGATGCGAAAACCGAGACCCTGACAACGCGAAGAAGACAACCATAACAACCACTATAACAACCACTATAACAATTACAACAACTACAACCAATTAACCAATCCCCTATGGACAAAAAGCAAATGATCCTTGATGCTGCCCTCCGGCTTTTTGTGGAGTTTCGGTTTCATGCTACCCCGCCAAGCAAAATCGCCAAAGAA
>NZ_CDSBKL010000176.1:0-8130 GCF_977115555.1 Aquiflexum sp. | reverse complement strand
CGATAGGATTGGGTACAGCCATGATCAGCACTTTGTTTTTTGTCCAAAACCAATTACTGGATGAAGCAAAGTTTGCAGACAAAAAGGACCAACCCAATATGCTGCTCTTTGACATCCAAACGCATCAGGTGGAAGCGGTCGCAGATAAGATAAGGAGTAAAGACCTTCGGGTCATGCAGCAGGTTGCTATTGTGACGATGGGTTTGGAATCTATCAATGGGTTGACAAAAAAGGGGAATGATACTTTGCCAGAAGAAGAAAAGCGATCTCGGGGATTATACAACAGGGAATTTAGGGTGACCTACCGAGATACTTTGATCAGTTCGGAAAGACTGTTGAGCGGAGAGCTAAGGAAAGTGACCAATCCCGGCGATTCTGTATTTGTCTCTTTCGATCAGGGATACGCCACGCGAACAGGAATCAAATTGGGCGATGAAATTATCTTCAATGTGCAGGGAAGACCAATCACCACATATGTGGGAAGTTTTCGGGATGTGAAATTCAATCAGGTTTCGACCAACTTTTTGGTTTTGTTCCCTGAAAATGTACTGAACAATGCACCGAAGTTTCATGTGGTAATTACCAAAACCAAAAATGACCGTCAGGCTGCAGATGTTCAGTCAGAGATCGTCAGGGAGTTTCCAAATATCTCCGTGATCAACCTCGGGGCCATAGTAGAAACATTGGAAGAAATCCTTGGCAAAATCAGTTTTGTGATCCAATTTATGGCATTCTTTAGCATCATTACTGGGATTTTGGTTTTGATCAGCTCATTGATCATCAGCAAATACCAAAGGATGCGCGAAAGTATCCTGCTACGGACCTTGGGTGCGGACAGCGGTTTGGTCAGCAAGATCAATACCTTGGAATATTTCTTTTTGGGTTCTTTGGCTTCTCTGAGTGGGATTTTGCTTTCCTTTTTGGCAACATGGTTGCTTAGCGAGTTTGTGTTTGAGTTGCCATTTAGAGGAGCCTACAAGGAAGCTTTGATTGTCTATCTAGCCATAACTGCTTTGACCATTCTGTTAGGTTGGCTCAATGGCCGAAAAATCGTAAAAATGCCTCCAATGGAGATTTTGAGAGGATAGATGAAATAGTTATCTGCAAATATGCCGGTAGCCCTGTTTCTTTTATTGTACGGGACGGAAGACAGAAGCCAGATGTAAGACCTTTGGGATATCAATTCCCAAAGGCCTTTTTTTGTCCAAGCTGGGATAATCAACTTTCTTTTTGGTAGATTATAATTAAAAACTATTTTTGTCTTTATAAATCAAACCATTAAAAAACATGAATAAATTCAGATCCTTTGCTGTTATCATGATTTTCGGCGTTTTCATTTCGATTCAGTCTCATGCCCAAGTACATGTAGGGGTGTATCACAGTGGGTTAATAAACCAAGTTGGTGTTGGAACTGATAATGAAAAACAATATTTTGGAGAATTAAGGCTTTTGGCAACTGATATTATCGATTTTCCATTCGGTGTAGAAGGAATGTTTCACAGAAATTTTAAACGAGGAGAATGGGTGAATTTACATGCCGGGATCATGTTGGGAATTAATGACGAAGGTAACGGTAGATTTGGCATTCCTTTGGGCCTAACCTTTAAGCCAATAGCTGCCCACCGTAATTTTGCTGTTTTGATGGAAGCGACTCCAAATGTATATCTCTCCCCAGGGTCGGGAGATATTTCTATTAGGACGAATATCGGTCTCCGCTATTCTTTCAGGAAAGAAAAAGAGTAAGTAACATAACCTGCTTTTAATTAAGCCGACTATCCTTGTCATTAGGATAGTCGGTTTTTTTATTGGGTAGAAAAGGAGTATTTTGAACCTGATAAAAACCACCAGCCATGAAAAAAACATTGATTCTATTTGCCCTAAGTCTATTTTTATTTCCATTGGAAAACTTTTCACAGATCATGCCTTCTCCTGACCGCAAAGAAGGTGAAGGTCCTTATGACAAGTTGATTCTCCGGGGAGTTACCCTGATTGACGGTACAGGTTCACCGCCGATTGGTCCGGTAGACATTGTAGTTGAGAAAAACAAAATAACTGAAGTGAAGGTCGTTGGCTATCCCGGAATTCCGATCAAGGAAGATAGAAGACCAAAAGCCGGGCCAAATGACAAAGTCATGGAATTGGAGGGACATTACCTTCTGCCGGGCTTTATTGATATGCATGGACATATTGGGGGCTCTGGGCAAGGAACTCCTGCGGAATATGTGTTTAAGCTTTGGATGGCTCATGGCATCACCACTGTAAAAGACCCCTCGGCAAGCAATGGATTGAGTTGGGTATTGGATCACAAGAGAAAATCCGCTGCCAATACCATAACAGCACCAAGGCTGTTTGCATACACAAGTTTTGGTCAAGGTTCAGAAACGCCCATCACCAATGCCGCAGAGGCAAAAGCCTGGGTAAATGAAAATGCAAAAAAAGGTGCTGATGGAATCAAATTCTTTGGCGCCAAGCCTGAAGTCATGCAGGCAGCGCTGGAAGAAAACAAAAGAATCGGCTTAAGGTCTTCGATGCACCATGCACAGATGGACGTGGCGAGATGGAATGTGCTCCACTCCGCAAGGGCCGGACTGACAACTATGGAACATTGGTATGGACTTCCGGAAGCACTTTTTGCTGACAGGACCATTCAGGATTACAGACTGGATTACAATTACCAAAATGAACAGCACAGATTTGCTGAAGCTGGGAAACTTTGGAAGCAAGCGGCACCGCCATATTCAGAGCATTGGAACAAAGTAATGCAGGAACTTTTGGATTTGGATTTCACTTTGGATCCGACATTTAATATCTATGAAGCAAACCGTGACCTGATGCGTGCAAGAAGGGCGGAATGGCATGAGGAATATACGCTTCCCTCATTATGGCGATTTTACAAGCCAAGCCGGGAATCCCATGGATCGTATTGGTTTGATTGGACAACGGAGGAGGAAATCCAATGGAAGGAAAATTACCGCCTTTGGATGACTTTTGTCAATGAATACAAAAACCGTGGAGGCCGCGTGACGACAGGTTCGGATTCGGGTTTTATTTATCAATTATATGGATTTGCCTATATCCGGGAAATGGAATTGCTCAGGGAAGCAGGATTCCATCCTTTGGAAGTCATCAGGTCCTCGACCATGTTTGCTGCGGAAGCTTTGGGAATGGAAAATGAAATTGGGACTGTGGAAGTCGGCAAGTTGGCGGATTTTGTGATTTTGGAAGAAAATCCACTTCAAAACCTCAAGGTATTATATGGTACCGGCGCCATCCGGATAGATGAAAATAATGAGCCGATCAGAGTAGGCGGTGTGAAATATACCGTGAAAGATGGAATAGTATATGATGCCAAACAACTGCTGCTCGATGTTCGTACTCTGGTACAACAGCACAAAGACCGGGAAGAATCCAGGAAATTAAAGCAGCCGGGACTGGATTGGTAATGTTTTGTACCAAGTATCAAGTAAAAAGTACAAAGCACGAAGCTGTCTCCTCACATTGATTTTTGGGATAGTGGACTATTTTCCAAAATCAGTAGCTAAATCCAAATCTTTCATCCAATACTTGGTACTTACTACACTATACATCGTACAACAATAATATGCCACACATTCAACTTAACAACACCAAACTTTTTTATATCCAGGAAGGAGAAGGAGAGGAAGTGATTGTTTTCTCACATGGTTTGCTTTGGAGTCATAAGATGTTTCAAAGCCAGATTGATTTTTTGAAGAAGGATTATACTGTATTCGCTTATGACCATCGAGGACAAGGTCAATCTGAAGATACCAAAGGTCCAATTGATATGGATTTGCTGACCCTGGATGTGGTTGAATTGATAGATAAGATGGTCGGAAAACCGGTACATTTTGTAGGGCTTTCGATGGGAGGGTTTGTTGGGATGCGTGTTGCTGCAAGGTTTCCCGAAAAGGTTAAAAGTTTAATTCTTTTAGAAACCTCAGCCAGTCCCGAGCCTGTTGAAAATTTGCCCAAGTATAAATTATTGACCGGAATCGTTAAATTTTTCGGGATTATTCCAACTGTTGCCGGAACAGTGATGAAGATTATGTTTGCACAAAGCTGGCTGGAAAATCCAAAAAATGCGGATTCTTACAAGAAGTGGATCAAAGAACTTCAATCTAACAAGAAGTCCATAACCAAATCGGTAGAGGCAGTGATCCATAGAAAAGGGGTAGAAGAAGAAATCCGGCATATCAAATGTCCGACCATGGTCGTAGTAGGAGATGAGGACGTGGCTACCAAACCTGAAAAAGCCAAATTCATACAAATGGCCATTCCAGATGCTGTCTTGCACATGGTGCCCGGAGCAGGGCATAGTAGCTGTATAGAAAAACCCGATGAAGTAAACAGGCTTATTGGGGATTGGATGAGGAAGTTTTGAAATTTTTTCCTAATCAATCAAAAATAAATTAATAGAAGTTGAATTTTTTGAAACTTTTTGATACATTTACATGTATATACATTTAATACAAAGACATTACATACGATGAGGTTAGAAGATGAGATTCAACAGAAAGAGTTTAAAGATGCTTACAATAAGGCGATCGTAAATCTTCTTTTTACTCATAGTTATATTGTCACCAAACAAAACAGTTTATTGAAGCCTTTTGGAGTTTCTCCCGAGCAATACAATGTCTTGAGAATTCTGAGGGGACAAAATGGAAATCCGATTACAGTGTCATCTATTCAAGACCGGATGCTAAACAAAATGTCAAATGCATCTCGCTTAGTCGAAAAGTTAAAGCAAAAGGGCTTTGTGAACAGGGAAGAGTGCCCTGCAGATAGAAGGCAGGTGGATATAGTGATCACAGAAAAAGGCCTTTCCTTACTGACTCAACTTCAAGAGGAGATTCTAAGCCAAAATCGTGATCTTGTACAATTGGACAATGAAGAAGTGAACCAATTGAATTTTCTGCTTGATAAACTCCGGGGCTAAAAAAATTTACCAATAAACATGTATATACATTTAATGTCTAGAATGTTCAATTAATTCCATATTGAAAACCAATTTGAAAGTATCGATTAATAGAAATAAACTTTATCAATTATAATTTAAAACAAACAAAACTATGAGTACCGCAACTTCAACAGAAACAACAACAAAATGGGCAATTGACCCAACACATTCAGAAGTATCATTCAAAGTAAAACACTTGGTAATTTCTACCGTGACCGGTAATTTCAAATCCTTCTCAGCAGCAGCAGAAAGCACCTCTGACGATTTTCAAGGAGCAGAAATCTCTTTCTCGGCAGACATTGCAAGTATCGATACCAACCAATCTGATAGGGATAATCACTTGAAATCAGCAGATTTCTTTGATGCTGAAAAATATCCAAAAATGACTTTCATTGGAATTTTGGAAGGCGACAAACTGAAAGGTGAATTGACGATCAAAGATACAACCAAGGATGTGGAGCTTTCTGCAGATTTTGGAGGAATTGTACAAGATCCTTATGGACAGACCAAAGCAGGCTTCGAATTGGAAGGTAAAGTAAGCAGAAAAGAATTTGGTTTGACTTGGAATGCTGTGACCGAAGCAGGAAGTGTAGTTGTAAGTGACCAGGTCAGAATCTTTGCGAACATTCAGGTTGTAAAGCAGTAAATTTGATTTTGGTTAAAGGTTAATGGTTATTAGTTAATTTCAATAACCATTAACCCAATAACCAATTATATCAACCATAAAGACCAAAAACCATGGCAGCTCTAATCACAGGAATCCATCATATCACCGCCATTGCAGGCAATCCTCAAAAAAACCTGGATTTTTATACAGGCATTTTAGGGTTGAGGTTGGTGAAGAAGACTATCAATTTTGATGCGCCTGACGTGTATCATTTCTACTTTGGAGATGAATTGGGTGCGCCGGGAACAGTTTTTACGACTTTTCCATTTGAAGGTGCTAGGAAAGGAACCAAAGGAACGGGTGAATTGACTTATACCGCATTTTCGATTCCTGTGAATTCTTTGGATTTCTGGATGGAAAGATTGGCAAAATTCAACATTCCTATCTCGACACCTTTGACAAGGTTTGGTGAAAAATTCATCAGGTTCGAGGATCATGATGGCATGGGGATTGAATTGATTGCCAATGACAAGGACCTCAGGAAGGGTTGGACATATGGAAACATCCCTTTGGAATTTGCAATCAAAGGATTTTATGGGGCAACCTTAAATCTTAAAGCCAAAGAGTTGACAGAAAAGTTGCTCACCGAATTCATGGATTATAGGTTCATTGCTGAAGAGAATGGGCGTTATCGATACGGAACTAAAGGCGAACCCGGTGATATTGTGGATATTGTAATTGATCCTAATGGAAGACAGGGAATGCAGAGTGCGGGAACAGTTCATCACATAGCTTTCCGTACAGCGAATGTTTCGAGTCAATTGGAGATTCAGGAAATTTTACTAAAAAATGGCTTTCATGTCACGGAAGTGAAGGATAGAAATTATTTCAAATCCATCTATTTCCGTGAACCGGGGGGAGTTTTGTTCGAGATTGCTACAGACGAACCGGGATTTGCCATAGATGAGGATGAAGCACATTTGGGAGAATTGCTAAAACTACCTGAATGGATTGAACCCCAAAGGGCAAAATTGGAAACTAGGTTGGCCAAAGTTGAATTGAAAATTGAAAAATATGCCTGAGGTAACTAAAGCCGGAGTGCCGCTCGAGCAAGCTACGAAAGTGGCAATCATGATTCACGGTAGGGGAGCAAATGCAGCAAGTATTTTGAGTTTAAGTCAATACCTGAACTTAGAAGAATTCGCATTATTGGCTCCTCAGGCTCCGGGAAGTTCGTGGTATCCTTATAGCTTTATGGCACCGGATCTCAATAATGAACCTGCATTTTCCAATTCAATCAAAATTATCAGTGACTTGGTCAAAGATGTTTTGGGAAAGGGATTCACTTCAGAGCAAATCTACTTTATTGGATTTTCCCAGGGAGCTTGCCTTTCCTTGGAATATGCTTCGCAAAATGCCAAAAAGTACGGCGGTGTGATAGCGTTTACGGGAGGATTGATAGGAGAAAAACTCAATCCTGCAAAGTACAAAGGCGATTTCCTTGGAACCCCCGTATTTATTGGATCAAGTCACAAGGACATGCATGTTCCTCTAAGCAGGATAGAAGCTTCGTCGGAATTGATAAAAAACCTTGGCGCAGATGTGAAAACACTGATTTTCTCTGACGCGCAGCATACTATTCGGCAAGAAGAAATCGAATGGGTAAATAAGCATGTTTTGAAATGATTGAAAACTAAACCAAAATTGAGCCTGACCCAAAAATCAGGCTTTTTTGATTTTCTGATTTTTTGAAAAACAAATGGAATGGTTGCCTGTTGTTTTTTATATTTGGATATGGCAAATCAATACTTAAAATTCCTCGAAGCACTTTCCCAAAACAACCATAAATCCTGGATGGATGAGAACAAGTCCTGGTATCTTGCTGTCAAAGAGGAATTTTTAAATGATGTGGGAGAAATGCTGTCTGAAGTTTCTGTTTGGGAACCAGCACTTTCATCTTTCAAAGCAAAAGATTGCGTTTTTAGACAAAATAGGGATGTGCGTTTTTCTGCAAACAAAGACCCTTATAAAACCAATTTTGCTGCTTATTTTTCAGTTGGTGGAAAAAAGTCCATGGGGCCGGGATATTATGTGCACGTGCAGCCTGGGAATAGTTTTTTGGCAGGAGGTATCTGGATGCCCGAATCCGAAAGTCTGAAAAAAATCCGTCAAGAAATCGACTATTCCGGTAAGGAGTTGGATGCCATTTTGAATGATCCAAAGTTCAAGAAGATTTTTTCAGGATTGGAAGGGGATAAACTCAAAACGACCCCCAAGGGCTATGACCAAGAGCATCCTTACATCGAACTTTTAAAACACAAAAGCTTTATCGTTTCCAAGCCCATTTCCGATCTAGAAATTTCATCTGGAGACTTCAAGAAAAAAGCAATTGAAGGCTTCAGGTTAATGAAGCCTTTCCATGATTTTCTTTCCCGAGCAATAGACGAATCAGACAGCGGAGATGGATTGATATGATGGATTTATTGGAAATCATTCCAGTCGATTTCATCAAAAATTCCGGAAATTGTTCCAAATCCAATCATTA
>NZ_CDSBKL010000175.1:0-8146 GCF_977115555.1 Aquiflexum sp. | reverse complement strand
TTATTTCATAAAAAATAAAAAAAAGATAGAACAACCGAAGGAATGAATTGAAAAAGTTGTCTAAAAGAAATCGTAAATCAATTTTAAAAAAAATGACAAAATTAAAAGTATCCATTTTCGCACTTAGCCTTTTGGCTACAAGTATTATCCTTTATTCTTGTAATAAAGATGATGAAAGTACACCTGTTACACCAATAACGGGTGTTTCCATTTTAAGTACTGTGCAAGCTAAGTACAAAAGTATGGTAACTATCTCAACAAGTGGTAGTAGTATAACATTGAAGTCTAATGGAAACCCAGACCATGTATCGCCTTATTGGGATGCCAGTAATTCACTTTACGAGGCACAAATGGCAGGCAGTACAGTCAATCCAGGCAAGATAGGTACGCAAAACTATACTATGACAATTCCTACAAATCCTACTGAGGCAAGTACCAAAGAAGTTACTACTTTGGGACCGATTGGTATGGCTTTGAATGGTGTACCAATTTACAATGACAGAGAAGGAGGAAACGTACCTGTAGATGCAGGTGTATTAGGTTCGTTTGACAGAGCTGGTGCTCATCCAGGACCAGGAAACACCTATCATTACCATTGCACTGGTGATTTTACAGGTAATGACGATTCAAATTTAATTGGTTTTTTAAGAGATGGGTTTCCAATTTATGCTCGTAAGGATGCTGATGGTACCTACCCTTCTGATCTTGATGTAAATGGTGGACATGTAGGAATTACGGCTGATTTTTCTACACCTATTTATCATTATCATGCAAGTAACACGGCTTATTTGGGTAGTAGATTTTATATTTTAAAAGCAGGTAGTTATCATGGGGCTAAAGGCACTTTCACACAATAAAATTATATATACTGCTATTTCTATTTTATTATTTGGCTGTTCTGCACCAGTTGCTGAAAAGCCAAATAATATTTTTGAAAAAGTAGATGTTTCACAAATTCCCAAAGACACTATTTTGTCAAATAGCCAATCTCTAAAATTACAAAACGGTGTTTATTATCGTGATAATAAACCCTTTTCAGGTTATATAAAATCAATATATCAATCTACTCTATTGCAGAGCCTTGGTTCTTATTTACAAGGAAAGCAACACGGCATTACCAAAACATTTTTTCCAAATGGTGAATTAGAAACCGAACGAAATTATAAAAACGGAATTGCTTATGGACGGCATTTTGGTTTTTGGGAAAATGGCAAAATGAAGTTTGATTTTATGTATTTCAACGATAAAAGAGAGGGCGTACAGAAACAGTGGTATGTCAGTGGTAGTCCTTATTATGAACTAATTTTTGCGGACGACAAAGAAAACGGAATGCAAAAGGCGTGGCGTGAAAACGGCAAACCATATATCAATTATGAAGTAAAAGATGGGGTTCAATACGGACTTCAAAAATCGGCATTGTGCTACACTTTAAAAGATGAAAAGTTCAAATGAAAAAATATTTAATTCCCATTTTATTTTTAATGCTATCCTGTAAGGAAAATAAAAAACACCTTCCTTTTTACGATACGCCAGATTTTACGCCAAAATGGGAAATGCCAAACGAACATACATTTCACAAAATCAGACCATTCAAGCTCATAAATCAAGAAAATAAAAGTTTTACAGAAAAAGATTTAGATGGTAAAATTTGTGTAGCCGATTTTATCTTTACTACATGCCCAGGCATTTGCCCAAAGATGACAAGTAGTATGGCAGACATTCAAAAAGAATTTATCAATGATGATGAATTGCTATTATTATCTCATAGTGTAACACCTGAAAAAGATAGTGTTCCAGTTTTAAAACAATATGCTATAGACAAAAAAGTTGAATATAAAAGATGGAAATTATTGACAGGTGACAAAAATGAAATTTACGATTTAGGGAGAAGATATTATTTTGTTGAAGAAGATTTAGGTGTAAACAGCGACAGTACAGTATTCCTACATACTGAAAATTTTGTACTTATTGACAAGAACAGGCATATAAGAGGCATTTACAACGGACTTGACCCAAATAGTATTCAAAACTTAATCAGAGATATAAAAGTATTGAAAGCTGAATAGCTAAAAAACAACTAACGCCCAATCGAGTAGACGGCCGTGAGCTATAAGCCCACGGTGCGCCTCTCACACCACCGATCCCGAAAGCTTTCGGGAGGTCTCGTACGTACCCTGCATTCCGGCTTCTCGCTAAAATGATCCATTGGGATCATTTCATTAACGCTCGGTCCCAGTTCACTGGATTGTAGGTTGCGTTTTGTGGTAGTAGGAAAGCATCGATTCAAATCCTTTTCTTCTCAGGCGTGACAGAGTTATGGTAGTTGTCAAGATCGGACTCTGGGCTACTGCCCATCCCCCTTTTCTACCTCCCCTTCATATTGGCTCTTTTGCTAAAAATGTCTTAAGAGACATTTTTTTAACCCTCGGCCCTTCCATGCGTAGGTATGGTCTTGGTCCACTCCCAATCTGGACAGGTTTTTACGTTTTCGTCCAGGCTTTTTCTCCGCCGCGGCAGACCAAATACAGTACCGAAGCCGGTTTCTCAGCCATTCATCGATGGCCTTCAGCTTGGCATGGATACTCGCAAGGCGGTAATTGTTTACCCACCCCCGCCATATTTCTGCAAGCTTTTTAAGTCTCTCATCGAAGCTGTACGGTTTGGTTTTCTTAGTAATCTGCTTAAGCTTGCGTTTGAGAGATTCCCAACTGTTCTTTTTCACCAGCAACTGGTATTTTCCTTTAACCCCCTTCTGGTATGTCGGAACAAACGCATGTCCCAACAATTCAAAATCGGATGGTCTTCGGATACCGCAGCACTTCGTGCGTCCCCTTCGCACTCCGTCCTCGGGCATCCCTATTTATGGGAAGTCTGAGTTTGTCCTTTAGGAAAAGGTACATCTCGTTTCCCACTTATCTGGCTTCTCTTTTTGACTTGGTGTAGACGCTGAAGTCGTCAGCATATAGGACATATTTCAGGTTTCTCCTGTCAAGCTCCTTGTCCAAAACATTCAAATGGATGTTGGATAGAAAAGAACCGATCGGTGAGACCTGCGGTACGCCTTTTCTACGTCTGTGCAGACACCGCAGTCTGGCTTACTTCAGTGCATACCTCACGGTAAACCACCTTGCCACTTGCTTGGCTTCGGGAGGTTCCCCCGGACATAGGGGGCTTTAAAGCCTTGGAACGGTCATCTTTTTGACTTATATTCACCTTTAAGGCACACAGGGCCATTTGGCGACAATGGTGGGTAAGGAGTTTTTATGACAATTTTGTGGTAGGTTCCAGTGAAGTTCTTGGATTGAAATTTTGTGCAAAATCCGCCAACAAACTTTGGCACAAAAGGCTTCCAATCATGTAGAAATCAACAGAATGAGAAAAATCATTATCGTACTATTACTTTTTCTGATAGGGATTGACCAGGTAAAATCACAAGATGTTGGACAAATAGTAATCGGTACAAAACATTCACTTAGGTCTGAGATTCTGAATGAAGACAGAGAATATTGGATCAGTCTTCCTGATTCATACCATGAGCAAGAATCATCCTACAAGAGATACCCTGTCCTAATCATACTTGATGGAAATTTGCACTTTAAGTCCATTTCAGGGACCTTAAACTACCTGAGTTCCGATGTTTATGGAAGCCGCAAAATTCCCGAGATGATCGTGGTTGCAATTCACAATGTGGATAGAAGAAGAGACTTCACACCGGACAAAATCATTACCGTCAGAGAGAATAATACAGGCGGTGGAGATCTTTTTCTCAGTTTTTTGGAAAAAGAACTTTTGCCTGAATTGGATCAAAAGTATAGAACTGTCCCCTATCGAATACTTTTTGGACATTCATTGGGAGGTCTGTTGGCGACGCATGCCTATCTAAAAGAAAAGACACTTTTCAATTCATTTATTGCGGTTGACCCAAGTTTTGGAACATGGGATTCAGAAACCATGGACAATAAGTTAGATTCTCTGACCGAACAATCATTTGAAAGGTTCCTGTATATAGCCTCGGCCAATTGGGGCAAAAGGAATATCAGAAATCGTGACCGCCATGTACGATTTTATGAGACATTGAATGGTAAATGCAAAGGTGATTTGCCCGCAAAATTAGAATACTTCGAAAATGAAAACCATAACTCAGTTCCAATCATTGCTTTTCATAACGGAATCTCCGCAATTTTTGAAGGGTATGGAATTTCCTACCGTGATGTAGGGGACAAAGAGCAACTCACTCTACATTTTCGCAAACTTTCGGAGCGACTTTCTTGGAATTTTCGACCTCCCGAGTATCTCGTAAACCAGATAGGTTATAGCATGCTTCAAAATGGAAATGATATGGACAAATCCACCGCATTGGGATTTTTTATGCTCAATGTAGAAAATTACCCTAATTCACCCAATTCCTATGACAGCTTGGGGGAAGCTTATGAAACATTAGGTGATATCCAAAAAGCAATCGAAAACTATAAAAAATCCCTTGAACTAAACCCCGGTAACGAACACGCAAGAATGAAAATAAAGGAGTTGAGCATGAGCGAATAAATCAGGAAAATGCAGAGACTTGAAATCCCGCTTTGCGCCTTGCCTCAACCCAATGCAATTTAAGGACAAATGAAAATTTTTCGGAACATAAGAAATAAGCTTCTGTATAATGGGAGAATTAACCAATACTTAAAATATGCACTAGGGGAAATTATCCTTGTAGTACTTGGTATTCTGATTGCCCTGCAAATTAATAATTGGAATCAAAACAGAATAAAGGATGCTACTGAACAAACCTATTTACTTGGATTGAAAGAAGAATTTCAGATAAGCAAATCAAAATTAGAAGAGTTGATAAACATCAATAAAGAAAACTATACGGGAGCTCAGAAAATATTAGGGCTTACAGGTTCAAATAAAGAGTCTATCGACGAAACATTATTTTCTAACTTGCTGTACAAAACATTGTCAAACGATATTGCCTTTAACTCCAACAATTCCTTATTATCTGAAATGATCAACTCAGGAAACTTGAAAAATCTAACAAATACTGAGTTAAGAAAAGAATTGACAAATTGGATTTCCACTCTTGAGGATATATCAAGGCAAGAGGAAGAGCTTAGCATTCAAAGGATTAAGGTACTTGATATGTTTAGAACAGATCAATATAGTTTAAGTACCGTTTTTCAGTCAGCTGGAGTCAATGATAATTTTGGACTGCCCAACACCTCAAATGAAGTGAGCAATTTAGCCTTACTAAACTCTAAGGAATTTGAGAACAACATACTTTTGTTTATTGTAACAAGCATTGCAACTGAAAGAGCACATTATCAACCTTTAATGCATGATTTAGATTCTATTATAAATCTCATTAATGGTGAAATAGATTGAAGTTCATGACCAAGAAAAGAATAATCAGAATATTACTATTTGTAGGCACATTAATATCCTTGTATTTTGTTCCGTGGCCAATTGTAACAGCATGGATACCGCCAATACCAAATACCGTTCAGGAACAAGTTGATAAAGCAGCGGATTACGGATTTGATGGTATTGTTGTCTATGTAAACAAAAAAGGCAATCAGTCAGCATTTTTTACTTCAGGCTATAAAAACAGGGAAAATAAAATTCCGGCCGACCCCAATTCATTGTTCAAAATAGCCAGCGTCGGCAAATTATATAATGCGGTTGCAGTTGCCAAATTGGTACGGAACGGAAAATTATCATTGGACAAATCCCTTTCAGACTATTTACCCGAATTAAAAGGCAGAATAGAGTACGCCGAAAAAATCACCTTGCGCATGTTGGTTCAGCATAGAAGTGGTATTCCAAACTATACTGACACCTTTATGTACTGGGCGGCACCGAAAGAAACGGCAGACGAGAACCTCGCTTTAGTTCTGGATTTGCCTGCCAATTTTAAGCCAGGGGAAGGTTATGAATATTCCAATACCAACTACTTACTCCTCGACAGAATTATGCAGCGGGTTCTGGGATATTCCACATTCCGATACATCCAAGAAGAAATATTAAACCCATTGAATTTAAAGCACACCTTTGGCTCAATTCAGGATGTAAATATCGATGATGTAATGAGCGGCTATTACGTAGGCTATGACTCAGATTTAAAATCAAACAATGTTGGCTCAATGTTGGCGACAGCAGAAGATTTGGGTTTGTTTATCAGGGCATTAAATGAGGGCACAGTTTTCAATGACAAAGAGGAACAGGAAATATACTCCTCCATTTATGAGTATGGACACACGGGTTTGATTCCCGGATATCAAACCATTGCGAAATACCATAAAGAAATTGATGCGGTGGTTATACAATTCACCAATACAGTAGACTTTGAAGGTTATAATTGGAATCTATCGGAAGTTATGTATAACCGAATAGTGAAAATCTTAAAAAAACAGAAATGAAAGAATCAGCAGTGATTGAATGAAGACACTAAAACCATTACATAGCCAACAATGAAACCAAACCTACTTTTATTCCTGAGCATTTTAACTCTTTTGACATCATGCAATGGGCAGACCTCTAAGAATAATTACATTGACCAATTTACAATCGGCAACACCGTAAAAGAACTTGGAAGTAATATTATGGTTGTCTTTCAAGACAGTAAAAATGATTATTGGTTTGGCAGTTGGGAAACAGGAGTATATAAATATGATGGCAAGATATTGATTAATTTCAGCACCAAGCATGGTCTGCTAAACAACAGAATAGATGAAATAAAAGAGGATAAATTAGGTAACATTTATTTTCGGAGTGCAAACGCAACGTCTGCAATATCAAAGTATAACGGAAATACTTTCACGACTTTAACGGCAGTTCCCAGTGAAAATTGGAAACTTGAATCCACAGATATGTGGTTTAAGTATTCTTATGGAAATACGGGAAAAGTATATCGCTATGATGGTATTACTTTATTTGAATTACTGTTACCTAATCCACCTGATCTAACCAATCCATTTGATGTCTATAGCATTTATAAAGACAGAAAAGGAAACATTTGGTTTGGCACCAACCCTGTCGGAGTATGCCGATACGATGGAAAATCGTTTGAATGGATTACAGAAGAAGATGTGACAGAATTTCGCAACGAAGGTGCAAACGGAGTGCGTTCAATTACAGAAGACAAACATGGCGACTTTTGGTTCAATACCGAATATCGTTATGGTGTATACGACAGCGCAACCTTAAATGGCAATAAATTTTTCACAAGGCATGAAAGCATAGGCGGTTTGGACGGGAAAAAGGACAGCGATTTGGACGAGTATCTATCAACCGTAAGAGACAACAATGATAATTTGTGGTTTGTGACTTACCGCAATGGCGTTTGGAAATATGATGGAACGGAACTTACTCAATATGTAGTTCAGGATAATTTAAAAGACATTACTTTATTCAGTATTTACAAAGACAACAATGGCGACCTTTGGCTTGGAACCCATGAAAACGGGGCATATAAGTTTAATGGGACAACATTTGAAAAATTCACACCATGATGAAGGGCAGAAGAGCAACCTCTGGCTGTGTAGATGATTTTGTGGCAGGTTAATTGCCAAATCAAAGGTCAGTGTTTTCAACAGATTTCTGTGCCATTCTGAATCTGAGTCGCTTTTGATCAGCAACTTCACCACAAGACAAACCTTGATGGGATCAAATTCAGAAACTTAAAATCCGAAATTGAAAATCAAAAAAAAAGATTCGGGCAAAAAAGAAATACCGACTGTTCAATAGCCGGATAACCTTCAGGACTTTGGATTGAAAATGAAAAATAAAAAAAGTATATATTTCATTGTCCTAATTTCCCTATCAGTCGGGCTATTGCATTTTTTGATCGGGCCAAACTATCAAGGCATTTTCCGGAAATTTGTCAATGGGTATTTAATTGATATTCTACTCCCTATGAATGTCTACTTATTGCTTCAGATATCTTTAAGAAAAAATATTTCGGTCTTTTTAGCCAGAATAATTGCAGCATTACTGACTTTTTCATTTGGAACAACTGTAGAAATATTGCAATTCTATGACATTCCTCTTTTCGGTAGCACGTTTGATATTTGGGATATCGTAATGTACGGCTTGGGAACCGGGCTTGGAGTTGCGGTTGACTTGACAATAATCAACAGGCTTGAAAAATCAGTGT
>NZ_CDSBKL010000174.1:0-8165 GCF_977115555.1 Aquiflexum sp. | reverse complement strand
AATGAGGCACACAAGGCTAGGCAATCTGAACGGGTTGTTTTAAAAAATCTTGTCCAGGATTTAAGAGCGGATTCGCTATCCTTCAGCGACAACCTGGCTACCTTGACCCAAATAAATAACCTGCATCAAGCACTATATGAAATCGGTGTCAAAGGAATGGACTCCGATATTGAAAACCCCAATCTGATCAGACGACTGATATACTATAATCCTATAGCGATAAAGAATGATCCTTTTGTTGCTGACAAAATATCCAATGAAGATATCCGGAAAGAGATTAACACTTATTCAAGGTACTTAATTGATCTTGATGTTACCTATTCAGAGTATGCTGAGTTGCTGGAAAATAGAGTCCGGGTCTTTTTGGCCGACAAAAAAGTCCACCGATTGTCTAACTGGTTTGAAAATAATGACAGTAGGATTAAAGGAGGAACCTCTTTTGACTTTGTCGATAAAGCAGGGTTAATCTATATTTCCAAAACACCTGAATTCCAACAATTGCTTTTGGAAGTATCCATTAAAACCAAAAATACAGGAGCCAATATAGAAACAGTCCTGACTCAAAACCAGAAACTAAAAGAAGAAATCCTAAAGGAACTAGAAAAATGAGATTTCATTTCCTCAGTAAATTATATCCAATGAAACGAATCCTTTCCACCCTCAAAGAAAAATGGCCGGAATACATTCTCGAGATTCTGGTGATTACAATTGGAATCCTAGGTGCATTTGCGCTGAATAGTTGGAATGAGAATAGACAGATAAGAAATAAGGAACAAGACTATTTACTTAGACTCCATGGAGAAATAACAGTCGAGATTGATCATTACTCTAATCTAAAAGAACAATTTGAAGAGAAAGAAATGAGACTTAAGCGGATTATAAGGGTCTGGCAATCGGATGAGCCAAAGCTAAATGACTCTCTTCAGTATATCTTAGATTTTATTAGTGCAGGAAACATAAATACGGTGTATCTAGCTCCAATTATATGGCAACAGATTATGGAATCTGGAACATTGGGCGTCATTAAAAACACTGAATTAACTGACAATCTGGTCTCATACCATAATACTATTAATGCCTATTCTGAAAACTACATGCAACATCCCTTTCAGATGACCAAATTGGCTAGGGAGAAATGGCCAAGAGCTTTCAAAAGTATGGATCCCGATACTTATTTTGGATTTAAGATTAATGAAAAACCAAGCAACAAAGTCTTTCAATCTATTTGGGAGAACAAAGATGAAAATCTTGAAATTTGGTCAATAATAGCCTTCAATTCACAGCAACAACAAATTAGTTTACAGAGGATTATTGAAAATGGTCAAAAATTGATCATACAATTGGATGGAGAGTTAAAATAATGCATTTATTGAATTGATTTAAATTATCAATCTTGATTATAAAAAAATGAAACGAATCCTTTCCACCCTCAAAGAAAAATGGCCGGAATACTTTTTCGAGATTTTGGTGCTGATCATCGGTATTTATGGGGCTTTTGAACTTGCAAACTATGGAGAAAACAAATCAAGAAAACAGGCCGAAATCGAAATCCTCAAAGGATGTAAAACAGAACTGATGACCGATCTGGTCGAAATCAATTTCAATATGAATGAACTCAGGAAAAGCCAGAACGCCTTAAACCTGATCCTCGAAGTTTTGGAAAATGACGGTTCCTACCACGATTCCCTAGCCTCTCACTTCATTTATACGCTTCTACCCATGCATTTCGTCCATTCGACAAGCTCCTTTGAAACAGCAAAATCCAGAGGATTGGACATCATTTCCAACACCGATATCCGAAATAAGCTCATCGCTGTCTATGATTCCCAATATGATTTTTTCCTAAAAGCAGAGGATGAGGAATTGGCTGAAGTGCAATACCACATGAGGCAAATATTGCCGGGTCGGTTTGAATCAGGATATAATTTTGAGGGTAAGGAAAATACTTTTGAAGGAAGAATGGTTCCTATAGACTTTGAATCCCTCAAAACTGATCAGGAGTACCATTATTTTATCAAAACCCAACAAAATCGCACCAGATCTTATATCGACTACTTTTACGAAAACCTGAGAAAATCGGTGGAGTCGATGATCCTTGATTTGGAGATTGAAATAAAAAAACTTGAACTATGAAAAGAATCCTATCCGTATTCAAAGAAAAATGGCCGGAATATATATTGGAAATTTTTGTCCTTATCATCGGTATTTTTGGGGCTTTTGCGCTTACCAACTGGAATGAAGGACAAAAGACCAAAAAGTTTGAAAAGGAGATACTTTATCTGATTGACCAAAACTTGCAGCAAGATTCAGTGCTTTTGGCTGAGGAACATTTTAAAACCAGAAAGGCGATTGAATTAACTGACCGCTTACTAGAGCAAGTAACTCTCAAAAACTATGGAGACAGCTTAAATTACTGGATGGGAGAAATCATTTGTTTCGAACGTTTTAAATCTCAATCCAGCGCTTTTGAAGTGTTGAAAGCCAGAGGGATAGAATCTATTTCAGATAAACAATTGCAGCTTGCTTTAATTTCTTACTATGACGTAAGCTTGTTTGAAGTTTACCAAAGCTTGGGTGATGTTGAATTTTCTTTCAATACAGATTGGTTACCTGTAATCAAAGAAGATTTTTTGGATTTTAAGTGGCGGAATTTTTCAAAACCTGTCAACTCCAAAACGTTTTTTGAGAAACCTTCCTCCATTGTTCTTTTCAAAATTTACCAAGATAACAGGAGAGGGACTGATCGAAATGTTGAAAGTGCTCTTCAAAAAATATATGATATCAGGTCTTTGATAAAAACCCAATTAAAATGATCTCACTTTTCCGCAAAATCCGCCAAAAACTTCTCATTGAGAACAAGATGGGAAGCTATCTCAAATACGCGATAGGTGAAATATTCTTGGTAGTGATCGGGATTTTGATTGCTTTGCAGATTAACAATTGGAATGACTCAAGAAAGCAAAGGTTTTTAGAAAAGGAATTTATTGCAGGAGTAAAAAATGATCTGATACAAGATAAAGCCTACATCCAGGAAATAATAGAAATCGCTGAAAAAAAGGCCAAAGCCTATTCAATTGTAGAGGCGAATTTGTTTGAAATTTATGAATCCGACAGGGCTACTTTAGATTCGCTTTTAATAATCTATTTCACCAGTCAGCGGACATTTTATCCCATGTTCGGCACTTTTCAGTCGGCTGTATCGGGAAATGAACTATCTAAATTCAGAGATAAAAAATTCACCTCATCAGTAACCAAGCTATACCAATCCACCTACGCCAGGATGTTGGATAATTCTAAGGCTGCAGATGAAAGGTGGGTTTTTATGATAAAAAAGTATTCGGAATTCAGACGAACACAGCATCTTAGGGACATGACATCCGAGGAATTAACCGAATTTTTGAATGAATCCAATTTTCATATGCTTGGGCTCAATTATTATGTGAACATTTTAAAAACTACCCTTGTGGATATTGATGAAATTTTAAAAACCCCTTAAGAAAAATAACTGCCTCCAGATGCTAAGCCTACTAAGAAAAATCCGCCAAAAACTTCTTCAGCAAAATCGAATCACGCAATATCTAGCCTATGCCATAGGGGAAATTGCTTTGGTGATGATTGGGATTCTGCTTGCCCTGCAGGTCAATAATTGGAATGAAAACCGTAAAGATAATCGCTTGGAACAGACTTTTCTATCCAAATTAAAATCAAATCTTCAGGATGATATCGCACTTTACCGAGATAGGATTGAACTAAATACGAATATAATTAACCACATGGACAGCAGTTTAATCATATTGAAAAATTATAAATCCTATGCTACCGAAGATCTTCAGGAACACTTGAGACATATCAGGTTTTTTCACCGATTCAACACCAACAAAACCACTTTTGATAATTTGCTTTCCAGTGGGAGATTAGACGTTATCAGAAACGATTCATTGACACAAGAGCTGTTTTTATACTACAGAGAGATTTCTCAAAATCAGGAAAGTCTTGCAGAAAGTGTTGATACTTATAGTAGAAACACCATTGTACCCTCACTTTTGAAATTTGATTTTTTAGAAAATGCCTTAGACATTAACTCTAAACCTAAGAAATCTAATTTTGGATTAAAACCTTTACAATCTTATGTAGAAAACCCGGAAATAGTAAACCACATCTCCCATAAAACGGTGTTGGTTAAAGGTGTTATTAATGCCTATTCGCGACAGATTAAAAATGCAGAAGGAATTATAAGTCTGATTGATAAAGAATTAAAACCGGTACAAAATCATTAAATTATTGCCACATATCCACAAAAACTCTTTGATACTATGAAAAAAAAAGAACAATTACCCAATTCAAGACGCCAGGCAATTGGTCTTTTAGGCTTAGGAGGAATGGCCATGTTTTTCCCTTTTGCTTGTTCAAGTAGTAAGGATGAAAAATCCCCTGACGAAGTAGAACCCCTTCATTTCAAGACGATTGTGGAGATATCAAAGATGATCCAATCAAAGGAGATTTCATCTGTTGCCCTCACCCAACTGCTACTTGGCCGAATAGAAAAGGTTGATCTCAGCTTGCACAGCTATCTCACTGTGATGAAAAAATCAGCACTGGACAGGGCCGGTGAATTAGACAAAGAACTTGAAGCTGGGAAATACCGTGGCCCCCTGCATGGGGTACCAATTGCGGTAAAAGACCTCATTTACACTAAAGGAGTAGCCACCACGGGTGGTATGAAGGTGTTAAGCGACTTCTTGCCGGACTTTGATGCTACAGTGGTGAGTAAATTGGAAGATGCCGGAGCTGTACTTATAGGAAAACTCAATCTTACCGAAGGAGCCATGGTCGGCTATCATCGTGATTTTAAGATACCCATTAATCCCTGGGGCGAGAAGTTATGGTCGGGAGTATCGTCAAGTGGTTCAGGTGTAGCCACCGCGGCAGGGCTTTGCTTTGGAAGCCTTGGTACTGACACCGGAGGATCAATACGCTGGCCCTCAATGTCAAATGGTATCGTGGGCCTCAAGCCATCCTATGGCCGGGTCAGTCGGCATGGAGTACTTCCACTGGCTGAATCCTTGGATCATATAGGCCCCATGACCCGAAGTGTGGAAGATGCAGCTATTCTTTTCGAAGCAATCGCAGGTGAGGACTCCAACGACCCTACCTCCCTCGCAGTGCCGGTTCCGGATATGCGGAAAGATATTGACAAAGGCATTGCAGGCCTTCGGATAGGATTTGACCGCGAATATGCACTGAAGGGTGTGGACAGCGGATTGGCCATTGCGATTGAAAAAGCATTGGAAGTATTGGAAGGCCTGGGAGCGGAAATTGTTGAAATTAAGGTACCCGACCTTACTCATGTTTTGGAGACCTGGCATACACTCTGCTCAGCAGAGGCAGCCAAAGCCCATCAGGCATATTATCCTTCAAGGGCGGATGAATACGGTGAATATTTCCGGGAGTTTCTAGAGCAAGGTAGCAAGGTAAATCAATCCGAGATTGCCGATATCCGGGAAATGCGGGCATCCTTCAGCACTGAATTTCGCAAAATGCTTTCCGAAGTTGATGCCATGCTATCACCTGCGGCTGGTGCCCCTTTAACCTTTCCCGAAGGATTACAATACGGATCTTTTTCTCAATTTTATGCTGTGTTTGCAGAGATTCTCACAAACGCAGGCCTCAAGAGTCCGGTGGCTTTTACGTTTCCTCATAACTATGCTGGAACCCCGGCATTGGTCGTTCCCTGTGGATTTTCGGATGAAGGGCTTCCCTACACGATGCAGCTTTCTGGCGGTTTTTTGGAAGAAGCAATGTTGTGCCGCATCGGTCAAGCTTACGAAAAAGCGACAGAATGGCATTTGAAGCATCCACAGGTTTAAAAAAATCAGTGGGTGATAATTATTGATCAATCTGCCGTATCTGTTACTTGATTTCTTTGACTCACTAAAACCAAACACCTACCAATGCTAAAATTTTTTCGTAAAATCCGCCAAAAACTAATAGAACAATCTAAAGTTAGAAGCTATTTCTTTTATGCCATTGGCGAAATCATCCTTGTGGTAATTGGGATATTGATTGCCGTGCAGATAAATAATTGGAATGAAGACCGAAAAAGTCAAATCAAGCAAATTGAAATAGCCAAGCAATTATTAAATGACGCTAAAGAAGATTCAGTGTTTTTCGAATCAAGAATCATGTTTCAGCAAAGAAGAGACACGCTCTTTTTTAACTTGTTAAGCTTAAGTAAAGGCTTATTTGTGGATTCCATTTCAATTTTAAAAGTAAAAACAGACCCATTTTTCTTTCGTCTTGCCTACCAATCAAACCTGATTGCCAACAATCCCAATGCATATGATTTAATAAGTCCTGAGAACCTTAAAGATAAATTGAGAGAATATATTAAAAGATACGATTATGTAGTAAATGCAATTGAATTAAACAATCGCATCTGCGAGGAGTATGGCGTTCCGCTTCAGATAAAATATCATGGTGATATAGTTAAATTACCTGAAAACCCATTGATAAAAGATTACCTGTTTGCAATTGAAGACTCTGAAACAGTTGCCAAGTTTGATGTTTTTAAATTTTATGGTATCAATTATTTACTGCAGTGTCAGGAATTTTTAAAGGTAAATCATGAACTTATAGTGCTATTGGAATTATATCTAAACGAGAGCAAATGATCAAATTTTTCAGAAAAATCTGCCTGAAACTCCTCCAAGAGAACAAAGTCACAAGATAGCTAGCTTATGCACTAGGGGAGATTTTTTTAGTAGTGATCGGGATTCTGATTGCGCTTCAAGTCAATAACTGGAACGAAGAAAGGAAACGCAAAGAAAATCAAAATCCTTTCAAAGCTTTCACTGCATTTTCTATCAATTGATTATTTCCTTCATGAGCATTATTGTTCAAAAGTATCAGTGTCTTGTTTTGGTCAATAAACCGCATGATCAGCGTTTTATAACCGGGATTATCACCCGTGTGAGAAACGATTTTGCCTAAGTCAGCATCATGACTCAAGTCCCAACCAAAGCCATAATTGCTTATGCTGCAATCATTCAAGGATTGCGCTGAAAATGCCAATCCCAATGTTTTGTCGCTGACCAAAACACCTGAATACAATGCCTGATCCCAAATCAACAAATCCCGGGCGGTACTGCTAACTCTTCCCGGGCCTTTTCTGTTACCTAACCAAACCGTATAATCTGAATCATGGAATTTATTGGCATTGATATAAATCCCGTTTTTTTCTTGGAGATGCCCCGCAGCAAAGTTGCTGACATTGGCTTTTTCCTCTAAAGTCCTGATATCTGTGTTTTTCATCCCCAAAGGAATAAAAATCCATTCCCTTGAAAGTTCGATAAAATCCCTTCCCGTGACTTTTTCTACAATACTTGCCAAGAAGACGTAAGCCGTATTGCTGTATTCATATTTTTCTCCCGGCTCTGCAAGCATGGGAGGGTGGTATTTGCGCAGGTATTCCAAAATAGCAGCATTATCTGCTACTTGGCTTTTGTCCCAATGTTTATCCATTACCTGCTGATAATCAGGAAGTCCATTGGTATGAGTCAATAATTGCTTGATGCTGATTCCTTTGTAGGGAATGTCCAAATACTTGTCTGCATGGTCTGCATACTCCAATAGACCCTTTTCTTCACACATCATCACCATCATGGCAGTAAACTGTTTAGACACAGAAGCCATTTCAAATACATCAGTCGGTAACAAGGGGATTTTTTGTTCATAGGAACGGTAGCCTGTTGCTTTTTCAAAAACTACTTCACCGTCAATAGCCAATAACAGTACTCCGGAAAAACCTTTGGATTCAGCCTTGGCGAATGCACTGTCAACAGCGGCAATCTGTGCTGAGACAGTTAATGAAATCAATGTGATATTCCCGAATAACAAAAGGGAAAAGAAAAACTTGAAAGACTTGAAGTTCATGGTACAAAATTCTTGGTTAAGCGATCGAGATAGCAATAAGCTTCTAAAAATAAATAAAAAAACCCTGATAAAAGGATAAGTTTAAACTTTATGTTTGTTTTTAAAATTGAAGTAAGTGGGGATGTCAATTCAAGTCCTGCATTTGTTCCTTATGAGGCATTGGTACAAAATTGGAAATGGGATTTACAAATAGTTGGACAAAATTCAACAAATGTAGGGATTTTAGCACCTGC
>NZ_CDSBKL010000173.1:0-8168 GCF_977115555.1 Aquiflexum sp. | reverse complement strand
GCACAAAAGATGGATTTCTTTTGTGCCTTTTGTGGTATTGAGCGAAGCAAAGTCTTAGAATAAGCCCAATTGGTCTTTGTCTTCGTCTTTTTTGATTTTGAATTCGACAGTAGAACCGATTTCGAGGTCTTCCTCTGCTTCTGTTGTATCTGTTTCTTCTTTCGGGTCGGTGTCTTCTTTGGAATCAGACTCTTCTTCCGGTTCGGAAGTGTTGGTGTTGCTTTCTATCAGAACCAATTCCAATACCGGGTAGGATGACAGTTTATTTCCTATAGCCTTCCATCCTTTGACATCGATCAGGATATCCAAGTCAAATTCCTGTTCCTCTTTCTCTTTTCCTTTTTGAAGGACGGCTTTCACCTGAGGTTGTTTGTCGGTGGAGACGATCTTCAGGAAGGATTGTTTATGGTCTGAAATGAGATTGAATTTCTTGTTGATCGTGGTCGTTTCGATCAGGAAGCGTTTGACAAAATAGGTTTTTGTTGCTCCGTCAAAGTAAACTGCCGAGATCACTTTTTCAGGATCAAATTTTTGGATCAGGACCACTTCATTTGCTTCATACCTGTTGGTAAGTTCAAAGGTAGTCAGTTCGTAATCCCCGTTTTTGTAGAATACGATGATCCTGTCTTCGCCGAGGAAATTGCCGATTTTGCGTCCTCTTTGGTCAGTATTGAGTCTGCCGATGGAGGCATCGAAATAAATGTCCAAACCTCCCAAAGTGGATGTTCCGGCCATTTTCCATTGTATTTTTCGGACAGGATATTTGGTCAGGATATTTCCGCCGTCTGCCCTGCCTTTGATCTGGATGGTGCTGAAGTCAAAATCAAAAACCTTGATCTTTGCTTTTGCGCCTTGCGTCAGGTAGATGGTGATGATTTCTGCTTCGCCGTTGGGGTTTGCGGTCAGGTACATGACTTTGGAACCTTTTGTACCTTTGGTCAGGTCATATTCACGGTCTCTCGTCACCCCAATTACCTGAAAACGCTTTACCATCGCCTTGCCTGATTCACCATCAAGGTAGACCATGTTGTATACCATGCGTTCGTCGCCCTTGCGGAAGATGGCGACATGAAGGATGTCTTTGCCCACAAATCCCTTTTCTTGGATTTTGGTTACAACGCAATTGCCGTCCCTTCTGAAGACAATTACATCGTCCAAATCGGAACAATCGCAGACGAACTCGTCTTTTTTCAAGCCAAAACCCACAAAACCATCGGCCCTGTTGACATACAATTTGGCATTATTTGCCGCTACAACAGTAGCTTGGATGGTATCAAAAGCCCTGATTTCGGTTTTCCTTTCACGGCCTTTGCCATATTTGTCCAAAAGGTTTTGATAGTATTGGATCGCGTAATCGGTCAGGTGTCTCAAATGGTGGTTGACTTCTTTGAGCTCTTCCTGAAGTCTTCTCATGAGTTCGTCTGCCTTGAAAGCATCAAACTTCGAGATCCGCTTGATTTTGATTTCGGTCAGCCTGACGATATCCTCGGTGGTGATTTCCCTGTAGAAATCAGGCTTGAAAGGTTCCAATCCTTTGTCGATTGTTTGGATGACAGCATCCCAGGTTTCGCATTCTTCAATATCCCGGTAAATCCTGTTTTCGATAAAGATTTTCTCAAGAGAAGAAAAAAGTAATTTCTCCATCAACTCAGCCTTACGAATTTCAAGCTCCTTTTTAAGAAGGGCTTTGGTCTGCTTGGTATTGTATTCCAAAATGTCATTGACAGATAAGAAAACAGGCTTGTCGTTGATAATTACACAGGCATTGGGAGAGATACTGACCTCACAATCCGTAAAGGCATAAAGTGCATCAATCGTCATATCGGGAGACTGACCGGGTGCCAATTGGATCTGGATCTCTACATCTTTGGCGGTGTTGTCCACCACTTTTTTGATCTTTATCTTTCCCTTGTCATTGGCTTTGATGATGGATTCGATCAAAGAATTGGTAGTAGTACCGAATGGTATATCTTTGATCAACAGGGTTTTATTGTCTTCCTCTTCAATTCTTGCTCTTACTTTTATCCTTCCACCGCGGACACCTTCATTATATTCCGCAAAGTCAGCCATTCCTCCTGTGGGAAAGTCAGGAAGGATATGTGTTCTTTCGCCTTTAAGGATTTGAATCGATCCCAAGATCAGTTCGCAAAAGTTGTGTGGAAGGATTTTGGTAGAAAGTCCTACTGCAATACCTTCTACTCCCTGAGCCAAAAGCAGAGGGAATTTTACGGGAAGGGTGACGGGTTCTCTTTTTCTCCCATCATAGGAAAGCTGCCATTCTGTGGTCTGTGGATTGAAGACTACCTCCAGGGCAAATTTGGAAAGCCTTGCTTCAATATACCTTGCAGCTGCGGCTCCGTCACCGGTCCTGATATCTCCCCAATTACCCTGGGTTTCTATCAGGAGGTCTTTTTGTCCCATGTTGACGATCGCATCTCCAATGGAAGCATCTCCATGTGGGTGGTATTGCATGGATTGGCCGATGATGTTGGCTACTTTGTTGAAACGGCCATCATCCATTTCCTTCATGGCGTGAAGGATGCGGCGCTGCACAGGCTTGAGGCCATCTTCAATGGCAGGTACTGCCCTTTCCAAAATCACGTAGGAGGCGTAATCCAAAAACCAGTCCTTGTACATTCCTGTTACAGGCAATGATTCATGCAGACTTCCGTCTTTTCCTTCGGGAATATCGTTGATTATATCGCTCATGCTTTGTTTTGAAAGGTTTGATGGACAAGAGCCATCAAAATTGGGTTAAAGTTTTGAATCTTCGGCTTGGGTCAAATGGAAGACTTTAGGCCGCCTCATTCTCCTCTTCCTGCTTTTTAGAAGGGTCATCAAAAACTATGTCTTTTTCTATTTTAAGGTTGTCGATGATAAAGGTCTGCCTGTCCGGTGTATTTTTACCCATATAGAAATTGAGCAATTCCACGATTTTTGTTTCTTTCTTGAGGATGATAGGTTCCAAGCGGATGTCATCCCCGATGAATTTGCCAAACTCCTCCGGAGAAATTTCTCCCAAACCTTTGAATCGTGTTATTTCGGCAGTTTTCCCTATTTTATGGATTGCCCTTTGTCTTTCCTCATCGGTATAGCAGTAGATGGTTTCCTTTTTGTTTCTTACCCTGAATAAGGGTGTATCCAAAATATAAAGGTGGCCGTTTTTGACCAAATCCGGGAAGAATTGGAGGAAATAGGTCATGATAAGCAGTCTGATGTGCATGCCATCGACATCGGCATCTGTGGAGATGACGATTTTCCTGAAACGGAGATTTTCTATGCCGTCCTCAATATTGAGAGCATGCTGCAGGAGGTTGAATTCCTCATTTTCATAGACCACCTTTTTGGTCATGCCATAGCAGTTCAAAGGCTTACCTCTGAGAGAAAACACCGCCTGAGTCTGCACATCACGGGATTTTGTGATCGAACCGGAGGCCGAGTCACCTTCAGTGATAAATAGCATGGTTTTGTTTTTTTGCTCTTCATCACCTTTGGGGTCGTCATAGTGAACACGGCAATCTCTCAGTTTTTTATTGTGCAGATTGGCTTTTTTTGCCCTTTCGTTGGCCAATTTCTTGATGCCGGAGATTTCTTTTCTTTCTCTTTCGGACTGCAAAATTCTTTTGAGCAAAGCGTCTGCCACAGCCGGGTTTTTATGCAGGTAATTGTCCAGTTCTGTTTTGACAAAGTCATTGACAAAGGTCCTCAGTGTAGGTCCGTCTGGTCCGATGGATTGGGAACCCAATTTGGTTTTTGTCTGGGATTCAAAGACGGGTTCCATGACACGGACAGCAACAGCAGCCACGACACTTCCCCTGATATCTGAGGCATCATATTCTTTTTTATAAAATTCCCTGATGGTCTTTACGATAGCCTCTCTGAAAGCAGCAAGGTGGGTTCCTCCCTGGGTGGTATACTGCCCATTCACGAAGGAATAATATTCCTCTCCATATTGGTTGGAGTGCGTGAGGGCTATTTCTATGTCGTTTCCTTTGAGGTGGATGATCGGATATCTGATGCTCTCCTCATCTACTTTTCTCATCAAGAGGTCATAAAGGCCTCTTTCCGAGAAAAATTTCTTGCCGTTATAATTGATCGTCAGGCCTGCGTTGAGGAAGGCGTAATTCCAGATCTGGTTTTCGAGGTATTCAGGGATAAAGTGGTAATTCTTGAATACACCTGCATCAGGAGAGAAAACGACTTTTGTGCCGTTTCTTTCGCTTGTTTTTTCTATTGGGCGGTCTTCGACCAAAATCCCTTTTTCAAACTGTGCGACTTTTGTTTCTCCATCTCTGTAAGACTGCACTTTGAAAAAATCGGAAAGGGCATTGACCGCTTTGGTACCGACACCGTTAAGCCCCACGGATTTTTGGAATGCTCCTGAATCGTATTTTCCCCCTGTATTGATTTTGGACACACAGTCGATGACTTTGCCCAATGGGATACCACGGCCATAATCCCGGACTTCAACTTTGTGTTCTGATATTTTGATGTCGATGGTCCTGCCATAGCCCATCATATGTTCATCGATGCTGTTATCGAGGACTTCTTTGACCAAAACATATATCCCGTCATCCTGGGCACTTCCGTCTCCTAGTTTTCCGATGTACATACCCGGTCTGAGCCTGATATGTTCCCTCCAATCCAAGGACTTGATGCTGTCTTCGGTGTATTTTACGTTTTCTGCCATGAAAATTTAATATTGGTATTTTGGTTAAACGGTACTGTTATTTCTGATTGCATTGAATTTCTGCAACAATATCCAAAACAAAGCGATAATCCAAACCGCAAAAAGAATAGGAATCAGATAAAAGAAGAAAGAATAACTGCCTGATCCGATTTCGTTTTGGTTATTGATGGCATGGATAAATAAGCTCATGATTGCCAAGGAAATATTGACAACTCCTGTAAAGCTGTATATCCAAGTAAGTATGTAATCCCTAAAGATATCTCCGGTAGGAAATAATTGCTTAAGTGTTTTGGTACTTTTGTTTTCAACCAGTTTGGCAGGTGTGATCAAAGTAAAGTTCAAAACTGCAAAGAGTATGATACCTATGTAAAAATAAGTACTTCTTGAAAATTCCTTGACGGCATACCCGTTTTCATCGAGTTCGTAGGCCACAAAATCCGGCATAGCCGAATAGAAATACAGGAAGGTGAATAAAAACAGGAGCACTGAAATGAAATGAAATACTTTTCCGAATCGGTAATACATAAAACTAGTTGATTTTGGACGCTAATATAAAGATTAATGATGGTACAAATCCGAAACTGTTTTTTCCTTTTTGGGTTTTTATAGGTAGATTTCCTGACCGAAAACCCAAATAGCTGACAGTAAGATGAATTTGAGTCCCGTAGTAATCGCCATTCCGATGTACTTTATCCTGATGGGGATAGAGTTGCTCGTTTTGAGGTTCCAGAAAAGCCCAACTTATAGATTGAACGATGCCATCACTAACATTAACCTTGGAGTAGTCTCACAGGTTTCAGGGGTATTTCTCAAAGTGCTTTCCATAGGCATTTACACTTTCTTTTTTGAAAAGTTCGGTTTGTTTGAGATTCCCAACAATGTGTGGACTTTCTTTATCTTATTTTTCCTTTATGACTTGTGCTATTACTGGGCACATAGACTGAGTCATGAGATCAACCTGTTTTGGGGCGGGCATGTGGTTCATCATTCTTCAGAGGAATACAATCTGTCTGTTGCCCTAAGGCAAAGCTCCACCCAAACCATCTGGACATTTATGTTTTATCTTCCTTTGGCAATCATCGGATTTGATCCTGTGATGTTGGTTTTGGTCTCAGGAATAAACTTATTATATCAATTTTGGATTCATACTGAGGCGATCGACAGGATGGGTTTTTTGGAAAAATTCATGAATACCCCCTCCCACCACAGGGTGCACCATGGACGTAATCCAAAATACATTGACAAAAACCACGGAGGAACATTTATCATTTTTGACAAATGGTTTGGCACTTTTCAGGAAGAGGAAGAAAGGCCGACTTATGGGATCACCACGCCTGTTCGAAGTTGGAATCCGGTCTGGGTGAATATTTCTCATTATGCCACCATGAAAGAGGAATTGAAGATGATTCCCAATTTGAAAGATAAAGTCAGGTACCTGTTCAACAAGCCGGGATGGCTACCAGAGTATCTCGGTGGTTACCGCACTGTCAAGGATGTGGGACCTGATTACAAAAAATTCGATACCACTGTTCCTTTACCGCTCAACTATTACGTTTTCTTCCAATATGTTGTGTTGATGGGATTGACTGCTTTTTTTCTCTTTAATCTGGGTAAATTTGACTGGATGGTCAAAGTCGGACTTTCTGTATTGATTATTTGGAGTACGGTAAGTTTCTCCGGAATTTTTGAGCAGAAAAAATGGTATCACGTCCAGGAAATCCTCAGGGTAGCAGTGTTTGTCCTGGCAAATTGGTTTATTTTGCGGGAATTGGCATCGGATAACATATCCATGGTATTGCTTTCAATCTTTGCTGCAGTCTCCTATTTTTGGCTTTGGTTCAATTATGGAGCCGTGAAAAATTTCCAAAAATCAGTCAATCAAACCCCTCAAAATGCGTAAAGTATCCCTTCTTGTTTTTGGAATAATATCATTTGCAATTCTTTTTTCCGCTTGTTCCGGCAAAGTAGACCTCAAAAATGTAAATCTTGAAAACTGGAAGAAAGACAGAGATGGCTGTACCGGACTAAGGATGCAGGAATTGGAAGCTTTCAGGGTTGTGAAAAATGATTTACTTGGCAAGGACAACCAATCCATCATCAAGACATTTGGAAGACCTGACAAAGTCGAATTGACTGACAGGAGCCAATCCTTTTTTATCTATTTTATCGATCCCTCACCATCCTGCCCAAATGTGGACCCTAATGATGAACTCCCGATGAAAGTCATGCTAAGAATGAATGCCTACAGCAGGGTAAGTGAGGTGGTGATCAGTAGGTTGGATCCTTGAGAAACTGGTTAAAGGTTAATTGGATAGAGGTTAAAAGGTTGGGAAAATTCAAAAGTTTAAGGGTTGGCAAAGACTGAAATTTCGAATTATCGATATTCATTGATATTTGATATTTATGGATATTGCTTCAGATATTTTCTCTTGTTCCAATTATATCCTCAAAAAATCTGACAGGTAATTTTTTATTTAGAAATTATCCAAAAAAAAAAGGTTTTAAGGCTGTAAAACCTTAAAACCTTCTAACATTTTAATCTTAAAAACCTTCATTTATCCTCCATAAAGCACAAAGCCGCTGCGCCAAGTGTTCCGGCATTGTTGGCCAAAGTGGCCCTTACCAATTGGAGGTCTTTCACATAGTATGGCGTCAAATATTGTCTGACGGTTTTGTCTAAAGAAGGCATCATGAATTCCAATCCTGCTGATATTCCCCCTCCAAAGTAAACATGTGTCACATCTAGGATTCTGATTGTAGATACGATGGCTTCACCCAATATTCTTGCTACTTCTTCAAATACCATCAAAGAAACCTCATTTCCCGCTTTTGCAGTATCTACCAATAAGTGGGTACCCGGTTCCTTATCTATCAATTCGCCTGCGAGTCTTGGATATCCCTGAACAAAACGCTCCATGATTTTGAGAATTCCATTCCTTCCTACCAATTTTTCCAGCCCTTCATTTCCGCGGGAAAGCATGTGTCCCATTTCCATCGCATTTCCTCTTGATCCTTTGAAGATTTCTCCATCCAAAACCAATGCACTACCGATTCCTGTTCCCATGGTGATAAAGAGGAAGTTTTCGGGAGGATTGTTTTTCCCATACCTGTATTCCCCGATTGCGGCAGCGGCGGCATCATTTTCCAGATAAAAAGAAATACCCGGATATTTTTTCTCGAGTTCACCCTTAAGGTTAAAGCCGTTGAGGTCAGGAATTGCAGGAATTTCCAGCGTGGTGGTCCTGTCTTTGGAAATCAGACCAGGTAATCCTATGCCGACCTTCTTGACTTCCGGATATTTATTCAAAATATCGACCATATTGTCCGTAAAACAGACATTGAAACCCTTTGGATCATCACGATAGGGTGCGGTATCAATTTTGTCAAACGAAACAATTTCTCCCAGTTTGTTGACAAGACCGATTTTTAAATGGGTTCCACCGACATGAATACCCAAAAAATGCTCCTCTTCTTTGTT
>NZ_CDSBKL010000172.1:0-8195 GCF_977115555.1 Aquiflexum sp. | reverse complement strand
ATGAAGTAAATCAGAAGGGGTTTCAACACGGGAAATTTTTTCCTCCTCGAGAATTTTGTTAAGCTCAAGTTCAAGCTCAAAGATAAGTCCATCCACAAAGACCCTGTCCATACGGAGTTCTTTATAAAAATTTGCAGATTTTTGTTTTCCTGACAATGGGATGCCGTAGCTGCGGAATACTCCGATTGCCTTTTTCATGTTCGCAATTTTGTTCATGATAGGTATTAGTTTTAAATAATAATTGGTCTAGTTTATTTTTTTTCCTTTGTCAAAACTTCAGATTCTTTTTGAGATTGTAATTTTGAACATTTTTTTTCTCTCCTAATGGTGATGAATGATACTCCTTTGCTTACAAATTACTGTCATACGAGTCGTTTTTCACTGCCCGGTGACCATTGCCTAGTGAATCCTTGGTGGCAAGAGTTTATAGACTACAGGTGTGACGATTCTTGACAGGATGGTTGAGCTGATCAATCCTCCGATCAACACAATCGCCAAGGGTGAAATCAACGGATTGGTTGACCATGCGATGGGCATCAGGCCGCCAATGGCTGTTAGGGTAGTCAATACTATCGGTAAGAACCTTATTTCTCCCGCTTCCCGTATGGCGGCGTCGAGTGACTTTCCTTCTGCCCGGAGTTGGTTGGTAAAATCTACAAGCAAAATAGAGTTCTTTACTTCAATCCCTGCCAAAGCGATCAGACCTATGATCGCAACGAAGGATAGCGAGTTGCCAGTAATCCACAAAGCTGCCAAGGCACCGACCATTCCCAGCGGAATCACGGATAATACGATGATTGTACTCTTAAAGGTTTTAAATAATAATATTAAAACTGCGATGAACAGGAATACCGTAACAATAATCACAGTCTGAAACCCTCCAAAGGATTCTTCCCGGGTCTCTGCTTCACCGGCCATTTTGTACCCGTACCCCTCAGGCAATGATAGCGCTCTAACTTTACCATCAACTTCATTTATAACCCTGTCGGTTAGGAATCCTTCACTCACAAAAGCCGTGACGGAAACCGTTCGGGTTTTGTTGAAGTGGTCAATAAATAAAGGTGAACTTTCCAAAACCAAGTCAGCCACTTGATCTATTGGAATGGCCGCACCTTGGTTATTATTGATAAAAAGTTTATCAAAACTTACCAAAGACGCTCTTTCTTCTTTAGGGCTGGTGACAATGATTTCTTTTTGGTCGCCATTTACATCGGAATAAGAACCCATTTTTAGCCCTGCCACAGCCAATCTTACAGTCCTGTCAACTTCTAGGATATTGATGCCCAAAGACCTGGCTTTTTCTTTTTGGATTGCGACTTTGATGTCTGTTTTAAGGTTGCTGACAGGATTATTGGTATAAATGGTTCCGGGAGTTTCAAGTAAGAGTTTTTCTACTTTTGCTGCTATTGCCCTTAAAGTATCAAGGTTTTCTCCAGACAGTCGGACTTCAACTGGAGCGGTAACCGGTGGGCCCTGCTCAAAATTTTTCACCTCGATTTTTGCACCGACAAAGTTGCTGAACTTGTTTCTAAGGTCTTCTGTAATTCTGAGTTTCTCTTTGGCTGAGGAATTTGGATCCAACTGGACAAAGATCTGTGCAAAATCAGTCCTTTCATTTTCTGGGATGACATTGTAATAAATCCGTGGATTTCCTTTGCCTACGTTGGTGGAGAAAAATTGAATCTCAGGTATTTCTTTCAAAGCTTCTTCCACTTTTTTGGTAACAATGTCTGTTTCCCCAATATTAGACTGGATGGGAGTGATGATATTGACAAGAAACTGTGGTTTTTCTGAAGCTGGGAAAAGACTGAATCCAATGACCGGAAACAACGCCAAAGAGGACCCAAACACAACAAGTGCAATAAGCAAAGTCCTGACCGGTTTTCTCAAGGATCTTTCTAATAAAGGGGCGTAGCTTACAGAAATAGCCTTTTGCAAGGATCTCAAAAACAAGTTTCCCTGATGTCCGGCTCCATGTTCTTTCAATAACCTGCTTGACAAAAATGGTATGATCGTCAATGAAACCAACATCGAAGCCAAAACGCTTGTAATGACAGCCATGGGAAGACTTCGGATAAAATCACCGGAACCTTCCGGAAGAAAGACCAATGGCATAAAGGCAATGATCAGAGTGATGGTACATCCAACCACAGATAGACCGATCTGTTTGGTCCCTAACAACGTAGCTTCCATTCTTGAATGGCCTTCTCTGATCCATCTTTCGATGTTCTCCACCACCACAATACTATCATCGACCAAAAGTCCCAAGGCTACTACTAGTCCCACGATACTCAGCTGATTAAGGCTGTAACCCAAGGCATTTAGCAATACCAATCCGATCGCAAGAGAAAGAGGGATGGAAATCATTACAATCGCTGCCGCCCGACCTCCCAAAGGAAGGAGTGTAATTGATACCAAAAGGATGGCAATAACAAAGTCAAATCCCAAACCCCCCAATCTTTTATTGACAAATTCAGCCTGATCAAAAGCCAAAACCATGTCTATATTAGAAGGAAGGCTGGTTTTGAATTTTTCCAATACGGGAAGATATTGCTCCTGTACTTGAGAAATGTTGCTGCCTTCTTTTAAGGCGGCATTTACAAAAACTGTCCTGTAGCCGTTTAATCTTGTTATGTGCTTGTTTTCCTCATAATCATAATGGACATTGGCTACATCTTTGAGTGCAACACTTTTTCCTTGGGAAGAATAGACTTGTGTATTCGCGATTTCTTCTAGGTCTTTGTAGTCCCCCGAGGTTTTGACATTGAATGCTTTATTTCCGGCTTCAATGGTCCCTCCCGGAATATTCCCTATTTCACTTTGGATACTTCCCAATACGGCCTGTAATGGAATGTTCATATTGGCCATTTTATCCAAATAGAGATCCACCCTGACAATTTCCTCCGGAAGTCCAAAAATTTCAACTTCTTTTAGGGCATTGACTTTCTCGAGTTCATCCTGAAGTCTTTCTGCATATTTTTTCAATTTTTCTCTTGAACTGTTTTCGCTGATCAGACCAATCTGCAGAATGTTTACACCGGTTGGTGTTACTTTATTGATGTCAATGCTGTAAATGTCCTGTGGCAATTCATTCCTCATGCTGTTGATTTCACGAACGAGTTCCTGGTACTTGTCATTGACATTGGACTCGTATTTGAAATCTACATTCATGACAGCAACACCGTCAGAAATCTTGGTTTTGATCCGTTTGATGTCTTCGAGGGCATAGATTCTTTTTTCCAATGGATCGACCACCAGTTCTTCCATATCCGCAGGGCTTGCACCCGGATACACTATGACTACTGGGAATTGTGGGGCATTGGTAGCCGGGTCTTCACTCCTAGGCATATTCAGGAAAGTAGTTAAACCCAAGGCGATGGTCATGAGAAAAATCACCAGGGTAAACTGGTAGTTCTTCACTGCAAAATTTGAAATTCTCATATCAGTTTTGGATTGAAATGGGAGATTGGTCTGTCAAATAGGCGCTTCCGGAGACAATCAGCTTTGTATACTCCTCCAAGCCTTCTGTAACCTGGACTTTGTCCGTATAGATTTTTCCGATTTTGATAGACACCTTTTGTGCGGTATTCCCATCCTTTGTCACGAAAACAAAGCCTTTACCGGCGTTGGCGTCTAGAATCGCATCATAAGGCACAAACCATGTTTTTTGGGTAGCTTCAGATAAGATCCTTGCAGATCCAAACATTCCTGAAGCCAAATAATTTGGGGCTTTTTCGGTAAATTCCAACTCAACCTGATATGTTCCTGTCATTGGGTCTGCGACCTTTGATTTTCTTTTGACTTTAGCCTCGAAGGTTTCATCAGGTTCTACAGGCGTGGTGATGGCAACATTATCTCCTTCTTTGACCAAAGCCCATTCTCTGTCACTCAGGTTAACTTTCAATTTCCATGTTCCCTTTCCAGACCCGTTGGTCTGAAACACAGGAGATCCAGGTGCAATTTGTTGGCCTTCATTGATGAACTTCTTTAGGACATTGCCATCACTAATCGCTCGGATCTGGGAATAATCTTTGTTGAAATTTGCCGCTTCGAGACTTTGTGCTGCAATATCCAGAGCAGTTTTACTGTTTTGAGCCTGTTCGACAGTAGCGACAGAATCTGCCAAAAGCCTTTGCACACGTTCATAATCTCTTTTTGCTTTCTCATAGCCTAACCGGGCTTGATTCACAGCAGTGTTGATTTCGGTTAGGTCAAGGGTAGCCAAGAGTTGGCCTTTTCGGATGACATCGCCTTCCGATACCAAAACCTGAGAGATGATGCCACCGGTTTTGAAAGAAAGAATGGTTTCATCGTCAGTTGTAAATTGACCGGTAGCATCTATTTCTAGGCTGCCTTCTGATTGGATGATTTCCTGGATTTTCACAGGAATCTGCCCTTTGGGAATTTCGGTATTCATGGAATTTCCATTTGTGCCACAGCTTTGGAGTATCAGCATTCCAAAGAAGGGAAGGAGGAGGTAAGTGAATGTGGATTTCATGATAGTATCAATTCAAGTTTTGGAGTTCTCTTTCTAAATCAGCCACAGCTCCTAGTAAGCCGTAATTGGCGATGGTGAGTTTCAGTTCGGATAAGGTAAATTGGTTTCGGGCATCAATGAATTCTATCAAAGAATTGGTGCCTTCTTTGTATCCCCGATCTATCAATCTCAAATAAGCAGAGGCCGATTTCAGGTTGAGTTCTGCAGAGGATTTGGCAGCTTCAGCAGCACGGATGTTGTTTTTGGCCGCTCGGATGGCCATTTCTATGGAATCATCTAATAGTTCTGTCTGATATGTAAGTGCAGTCAGTTCGTTTTGGCTTCTGGTGATGGCATTTTTGTTTCTTCCGCCCTGGAAAATCGGAAACGCCATATTGACTCCAAACATGATGTACCTGCTTTGTCCTGAAAAGTCAAAATCAAATCCCTGCATGCCAAAGTCAGCGAATGTGTTGATTCTTGGTACCGCAAATTTTTGGTTCATTTTCAAAACGGTTTCCTGAATGTTTTTGGCGGTGTTGATTTTGTGGATTTCTGCTCTGTCAGAAAAGTCCTCTTTTTCCATCAACATACTGATTTCGGTTTCCTCGATTGCTTGTTCCTCAAAAATTATCTCACTTTCTAAGGGCCTGTTGATCAGAAAATTGACATAATAAGCAGCATTCCTCATCCTGTTTTCAGCTTCTATAAGTTGGGAATTGATATTTTCGACCTCACTTTCCGCCCTTAAAACCTGTGCTGGAAGTCCTTTGCCGTTAGCCAAGAGGGATTTGTTGTCTTTGAGATTTTGTTGGACAAGAACTTTAGATTCCTCCAAAATCTGCTTGGCAGTATGGGCTAGGCAATATTTGTAATATGCCTGCTTGATGTTTCGGGAGAGTTCTGCCTTGTAGATTTCAATTTGGTATTCTTCAAGTTTGATACCTTGTTCGCGGATCTGTTTATTAAATTGAAGGTCAGGATTGTAGATGGGGTAGGAGACCCTCACCCGCGCATCGTAAAAGTTATTTGGTAGAAATTGTTCTTCCATATTTTCAAGTTGCGGGAAAGTCTGACGGTCTGTGAGCGCATTGAGTGAAGAATAAACACCATTCAATAAATCCCCAAGAGGAAGGATGATGGCTCTTCCTCCATTTGCCAAAGTGTAGTTTGCGGCAAAATCCAATGATGGAAGAAAGAAGCTTTTTGCATCTTTGAGTGCTAAAAGGCTTTGATCCAAGGATATATTCTTCTCTTTCAAAACCAAATTGTTTTTCATCCCTTCTTCGAGGTAACCTGTCAGTGCCGTCTTGGCATGTACTTCTCCTAATATTCCAAAGAAAAGCAGAAGACCGATAAAGAATTTTTTGTGGCAGTTTTCCATTTTTATTATGATGTTAATTTAATGAACAGTGTTTAATGAAGAGTCAAATTTTTTTATGCTTTGTCTATGAAAGAAACCAAGGACTGATAACTGTTTTCGATGATCTGATCGACTTCCCCTGCATCAAGAATATTTACCCTTTTTCTGATTTTTAAAGAAACCATACCATGCACAGTAGACCATATCATAAAAGAAAGCGCCTCAAGGTTATGACCTTTGAAATGGCCTTGTTGCATACATTGTTGGATTGTGCTCCTAAGGAAATTAAAAGTTGTGTCTCCTTCTGTCCAACATATATCATCCCTTTTTTCTATAAAGTCAATAGGAGCTTCAATGATAAACATGAGGTCATACATGTCGGTATTTTCCAATGCAAACTGAATGTAAATCTTCCCCATAGCCTTTATTCGGCTCATTGGGTCTTCTACTGCTGCAAGAATTTCCAATCTTTTTCTCAATTCCTGAAAACCTTCCTCATGCAAAGCATGGAAAATTTCATTCCTGTCTTGAAAATAATGGTAAATGATTCCTGGGCTGTATTCTATTTCATCTGCTATGTTACGGATAGAAGTTTTTTCAAAACCCCTTTCAATAAAGAGTCTCTTTGCTGCTTTGAGAATTTGTTCCCTTAGCTCTTCTTTCTCCCGTATTTTTCTTTCGGCTACGCCCATGGTTAAAATTTATACATGTAAATATAAATGAACACTGTTTAATTTTGCAAATCTATTCTAAAGAAAATTCAGAAATATTTTAGAAAGAGGATTTTCAATTAAATATTCCCACTTTTTGTAAGTTGAGGTAATAGAATTTTTGCTCTGATTGGATGAATCTAATCTATTTCAATTAAAAAGTCACTTGATTTTCAAATTACTGTTTTTTACTCTAAATTGAACTGGTTGGAAATAGTACTATCTGTGATTTATACTCAAGTACTTTTTTTAACATAAAATCCAGATAAGAATTCCAATTATTCCTCAGAAACCAAAAAACCTAATTAACGATGAAATCCAGAAGAGACTTTTTACAAAAACTTACCTTAGGTGCAGGGATGCTTCCCCTCGCTTTCAGCTTCACTCCCAAATTAGACTCACTAAATTACTTTGATGATGTGCAGGACGGGCCTGTCCTCAAAGTAGCCATCATGGGACTTGGTAGCTACGGCAACCGCGTCGCAGAAGCAATGAAGGATTGCAAGCGTGCCAAAATAACGGGAGTAATCAGTGGAACACCTTCTAAAATAAAGGATTGGCAGGCAAAATATAACATCCCCGATAAGAACTGCTACAACTACGAAAATTTCGATGCCATAAAGAATAATCCTGACATCGATGCAGTGTACATCATTACTCCAAATGCGCTCCATCATGGACAATGTCTGAGAGTGGCTGCAGCCGGCAAACATGTCATCTGTGAAAAACCCATGGCAATCAATGCCAAGGAAGGTCAGGAAATGGTGGATGCCTGCAAGAAGGCGGGAGTTAAACTATTGATTGGATACAGGATGCATTTTGAAGCAAATACCTTAGAAGTCGTGAGGTTGCGGAAAGAAGGGGAATTTGGGACCATTAAATTTTTCCAGGGATTGAGCGGATTCAAAATCGGCGATCCTACCCAATGGAGGCTCAACAAAGCATTGGCGGGTGGTGGTGCCATGATGGATATAGGTATCTATGCCATCAATGGCTCGAGATATATGATAGGGGAAGAACCTGTTTGGGTCACAGCACAGGAAGAGAAAACAGATCCGGTTAAATTTAAGGAAGGGGTAGATGAAACTATAACTTTTCAGTTGGGTTTTCCAAGTGGAGTAATTGCTTCCTGTCTTTCTACTTATGCAGTAAGCTACCTTGATAAATTTTTCTTGGTCGGAGAAAAGGGATTTGCGGAAATGCAGCCCTCTACCGGTTATGGCCCGATCCAAAGTTGGACTAACAAAGGACGACTTGATTTACCTCATGTCACGCATCAAACCACACAGATGGATCAGATGGCAATGATCATTTTTGATGGAAAGAAACCCGTTATTCCTGTTGATGGAGAGGAGGGAGTCAAGGATATGAAGATCATTGATGCAATTTTTGAGGCAGCCAAAAGTGGAGCAAGGGTTCCTTTGAAACTGTAATTGTACCTTAAAAATCTTTGGCCTGTGAAAATCCGTGTTTTAAATCATGGGATTTCACAGGCTTTTTTTGTTCAAATACTCTTTCAATAATTGATTTTTTTAAAATTTTTCAAACTTCACAAAATAATTATTTCCTACTCTTATTTGGCTTTTAGAACATAAAATTCCGGAAGGATTTTTTCTTTGAAAAGGGCAAAAAATTTATTTGAAAC
>NZ_CDSBKL010000171.1:0-8244 GCF_977115555.1 Aquiflexum sp. | reverse complement strand
TCTAGTTTTTCAAGGCTGATCTTTTCCAGACTGAATTCCTGTTGGTTGAAGTTGTATAAATATTCCAAATCCTGACTTAGGCTTGATTGCATCAGATTGGCATTTAGGTATAATATCTCATCCTTCGAATCCACCATGACAGTATCTATAGAAAAAGTCATTTGGGAGAAATCAGTTTGCTTTTCAGTATTGCTTCCGCAGGAAAAGAGAAAAAGAATCGAAATTAATATCAGGTAGTTTTTCATAAATATTGGGATAAAACTAAAAATAGTGTATTCGATATAAAATCCAAAAAGCAAAACGTTAAAAGTTGTTGATTCCTCAAAAAATTAAAATCTTATCGATCAGAATTAAATACAGAACCCAAAAATCAAACTACCATAGATAGCAAAACCTGATATTTTTACTAGTGCAATAGGTAAATTATCCGATATTTTTACTAGTCCAATAGATAATTTATCAGATAATTTTACTACTCCTATAAAAATTCTATTTATGAATCCTTACATTTGAGCAGTAAATCCTGCAAAAATGAAAAGGAAACTCTACGAAAAGCTACTCCAACATCTCCCAAAAAAGGAATTTACTATCCTCACGGGAGCGAGGCAAACCGGCAAATCTACCCTATTGGCTGATCTGAGAAGTTATTGTATGGCGCAGGGGATTCCACAGATATTCATCAACTTGGAGAATAAATCCCTTTTGGCAGAGCTCGATGCCAATCCGCTGAACTTATTGGCTTACCTCCCGGCCCAAGACCAAAAAACCGTGGTCTTTATTGATGAAATCCAATACTTGTCAGATCCTTCCAACTTCCTCAAATTGATCTTTGATGAATACAGTCATCTGATCAAAATCGTCGCAAGTGGCAGCAGTGCATTTTATATTGACAAAAAATTCAGGGATTCATTGGCGGGAAGGAAAAGGATTTTTCACCTGATGACCTGTGATTTTGAGGATTTTTTGATGCTTCAGGGCAAAGAAGAGCTTTGGCAGGAAGTCGTCAGAATAAGAGAACAACCGGAAGCAAAAAGCCTCAAAATAGATTTGCTCCGCTTGGAATGGGAAGCCTATATGTTGTTTGGTGGATATCCGGCAGTGGTCACAGAACCTTTGGTCAGCGAGAAAATAGAAATCCTCAAAGAAATAAGGGATTCATTTATCAAAAGAGACATTGCAGAATCAGGGGTACAAAACGAATTGGTTTTCTACCAATTGTTTCAAATCCTTGCTTCTCAAACAGGGCAGTTGGTCAACGTCAATGAATTGAGCAATACTCTAAAAGTCAGAAACGAGACCATTTTGAGTTACCTAGAGGTGATGGAAAAGTGTTTTCATCTGTCAATGGTAAAACCATTTTTTGCCACCATCAGGAAGGAATTGGTGAAAATGCCTAAAGGATACCTGATGGATACAGGTCTGAGAAATTCCCTGCTCAACAATTTTACCCCGATCAATCAGCGGCTTGACAAGGGCGAATTGTGGGAACAGACGGTTTTTAGGGTATTGGCCAACAAATTTGGAACTGATGGAATCCGATTTTGGAGGACTGCGGATGGAAAAGAAATAGACTTTGTCCTTCCGGATGAAAATCCACCTTTGGCAATAGAAGCAAAATTTGATGACAGAATGGCCAAAATCAAAAAATACCAATTGTTTTTGGATACCTATCCGAATTTCAAATTTCAGTTTGCTACGATGCAGCCATGGTCTGAGGATTTTTTTAGGAGGTTTATCTGAGAATTAAGTGTCGGTCTAGGTCCGAAGAATTCAAAAGATATCTCCCTCTGGTCGATATGACAAGGTGAGGTTAATTTCATCTCTAACCACTTCCGGTTCCGATACTTGGTTCTTGGTACATGGTACTTCGTACTTTCAAACTTACCACCTATCACCTCTTACTTTTTCCAACTTGGTACTTGGTTCATCCTACTTCGTACTTCCCTTTCACCCATCCAACCAATCCTTAAAATCCCCTACTTTCTCCCTGATGACCAAGATATCGTTGTCATCACAATTTGCGAGTTTGATCTTGAGCCGGCTGTTGGAATAGGTGTGGATTTCGGCGATGGCGGAAAAGGAAGCAATGTATTTTCTGTTGAGCCTGAAAAACTTTTTGGGATCGAGCATCCCTTCCAACTGGTCGAGGGTGTAATCCAAAATATACCTTCTGTTTTCTTTTGTCTGAAGGAAAGTCACCTTTTCTTCACTGAAAAAAATGGAAATATCCACTGTCTCCACACTTTGGATTTTTTCACCAAACTTCACCAGAAAGCGGCTTTTATGGTTGCTTGATTGTGGAGAAAGCAAGTCCCTGATCTGATTGAGGTCAAAACTTGGCTTGACCTGTTGGGATTGGAATTTTTGGATGGCTTGGGCCAATTCCTTCGGGTCGATGGGTTTGAGGAGGTAGTCCACCGAGTTCAGCTTGAAGGCCTTGATGGCATATTGGTCAAAGGCCGTTGTGAAAATAATCGGAGAACTCACCTTTACCCTTTCAAAAATCTCAAAACTCTGCCCATCCGCCAATTGGATATCACAGAAAATCAAATCCGGAAAAACATTGGTTTCAAGCCATTTGACTGCTGAGGTAATGCTGTCCAGATGGCCAAATATTTCCGCACCGGGAATCAAATCCATTACTAACTGTCTCAGCCTATTTGCTGCAGGCCTTTCGTCTTCGATGATCAGGATTTTCATGTTTCTTCTAGTTTGAGAAGTGGCAGTTCTACGATAAATTCTGTTTCGGTTTTGGTGATTTTGGGATGTTTGTTACTGAGAAGCGCATAGCGTTTTTCAATATTGTCCAGACCAATCCCGCTATCAGCGACTTCTTTGGTAAGTTTGGGTTGGAGGTTATTCCTGACGATCAATTTATCGGGAGTTTGTTGGATGAAGATTTTCAAAGGCTTTTCCATACTCGCGATGTTGTGTTTGATGGCATTTTCCAAGAGCAGCTGCAGCGAAAGAGGTGGAATATTAAAACCCTTCATTTGATTGACATCAATGAAATATTCCAGACTTTGCTCAAACCGGATCTTCTGTAGGCTCAGGTAATTCTCGGCAAAAATCACTTCCTTTTCCAATTCCACGAGTTCGCTGTTTTGAACATCAAGCACATACCTGTAAATCTTGGACAGCTGCTGGATAAATTCCGCAGACCTGTCGGCACTTTCATAGACGAGGTTGGAAAGGACATTCAGCGAATTGAAAAGAAAATGAGGATTGAGCTGGTCTTTGAGGGATTGGTATTGGCTGGCGAGTTTTTCTGATTTGAGTTGCTCGGCTTCAATAGCGGCCGAACGCCACTCGTATAACCAAGAGCGGGATATAAAGACAGTAATGATAACCAAGGCGATGGAGGTGGGCATAATGGTATTTTCCAAAACACGCGAGTATTGCATATTCCACAAGTTGACTCCATCCACGGTGACCAAGACATAACCCACCACCAAAATAAAGCTGGCGATAAATGAATAGATCATATAAGAAGCTGCTGTTAACACCAATCGCTTTACAGGCTTTTCGATCCAGGAAATCCTTTTGTCAAAATACTCCTCCACTTTGAAGCCCCCCATACTCAGAGAAGCCGACATCAGAAAAGAAAAAAACCAATCAGGGAGTATGGATGAAATCCCTTCCAAAGAAAAAAAACAGCTTGGACAGAAAATCACCGTCAACATTGTGGCAATTCCAAAATTCAAAATAAAAAACCGCTTGGCGGAATTGAATATCGTGGCTGAACTGTAAAAACCTTTGCTCATGGATTTATCCTTAATTGAAAGTTATCAATGTGAATATTTTTTTGTAATGGCAGCCATCAAACTAAGCCATTTTGCTTTGTTAAATCCAAAAACAATTCCTCCTACCACCATCACTCCTGCAGTTGCCAATCCCACCATTCCAAAAAACGGCACTTCTGGAATCCTTGTCATCATCTCACTGACAAAAGCCCCATACAGACCGATTACAGACCAATACATAAAGGAGAAATGAAGATAGGCCCAATTTTTAATTTGATTTCGCATGAAAATCGGCATCATCCCCAAAAGCAAAGTAAAGGTACTGACGACAGCGAAGTAATGAAAAATCCCCCATTTGCCAAATAAGTTATAAAGCATAAAGGCGGTCACCAATAAGATGACCATACTGGCCACATAAAAGTAGCCAGTCCTGATATGCATCTTGGTTCCTTTTGTCATCATCAAAACTGCTGTACCGAAAACCAAAGCAGCCATGGATGCAATCAGGTGAATCAATCCTATTTCATTGTTGACTATACTAAACATAATTCGAAGTAGACAAATTTTTAAATCTGGCGCTTTTATTTCTTTAAATTTACCCTAAATCCCACACTGGCAACAAACCCATTTGAAAAAAATGGACTCCCGGCGATTTTATCCGCTCTCGCCCGCGAGGTCATCACTCCCAATTCAATGAAGTAGTTGAAAGCCGGGGTAGGAAAAAACTCAAACCCAAATGTGCCATAAGTACTCATCCTGAATTTCTCAGAGGAAAATTTTTCTGAAGGAAAAATTCCGACGAGGCCTCCTTCTCCATACAGACGGATACCTTGGCCAACTTTACCTCCAAATCCCACAAATCCCAAAGAAAGGTTCTGATAGCCTGACCATACATATTCACCATCCAGAAGATGTTCAAAATATGACTGATTGGCTTTCAGCCGGATGGCTGCATTTCCATTGAGGATTTCGGGACTTGTCAAATTGAGACCAAATGCAAAATCATCTTGAAATTGGTTGATTTGGAAGCCAAAGCCCAAACCGGAATCAGGCGTTTTTTGCTCTTGTGCAAAAACAGATGTGCCGAAAAACAGCATCATTATTAAGGAAAAGAGTGTGGTTTTCATGGGAATAAATAATTTTTAAATCTGACTTGAATTCGAAAAAACTTCCTGAAATGAATTCAGAAAGGTCAATTTTTTTCATTTACAGGTATTTTCTTTCATTTGGTTTGCAAGTTCTTTACCCCATTTTGGATTCAGGGATCCTTCTTTGGCTTCTGCAGCCTCTTTGTCAAAAAGCTCCAAACTTGCATCTACCAAACCACAGGCTTTCTCAGGTCCCTGACCAAAAAACTGCGCCATGCCGTATTCCATCTGCGCCATCATGATGATTGCGCGGGGATTTTGTCTGTTGAGTTCTATGGCTTTGCCAAAAGTCTGCATGGCTAAACCTGATAAGCTTTGTCCACGGGAATTTGGATCAGCAGCCAATTCTCCCATGGTAATAAATCCCTGTAGTGCTACGATTTCTGAATTGTTCGGAGAAATGGCATTTGCCTTTTCGATGTGTTTTTTGGCTTGGGCATAGTAACCGTCTTTTTCTTCCAATCCGCCCTCAGCCCTGAATCCCATATTGGCATAAGCCAAGGCGGCATAATAATCCGGAAGCCATTCGCCGGTATTCATCTCTGCAATCCTTGCAAAAGCATTTGCGGATTTTTGCAGATCTGCTACAGGTCCTGCCTGTCCCAAGGTTTTGATTTCCTTTTGCATGGCTTTTTCATAGGCTTCATTGGTAGCGTTGGCGAAAGTGGCTACGAACAACATCAATGCGATAATCAGTGTGTGCTTTTTCATGGTTTCTGTAATTATAAGTTGTTTAAATTATTTGCGGTTTTGTCTTTGGAAAGTGTCAGGAATATGCCGAGAAATATGAATCTCGGTGCTGTTTGCCTGATGGGCAAGCTGTCGTATTTGCCCGAATCATTTGGCTGGGGATTGAATTGGTATCCGAAGATATTGTCCCTGCCCAATACATTGGAGCAGGCGAAATGGATGATCAGATTGGGTTTGGGCAGGTAACTCCAGCTCAGACTCAGGTCTTGGAATCCTTTGGTTTTGGCATTCATCTGTCCCGGAAAATTAGGATCGGTATAAGTATAACCGTCGTTGATGGCAAAAGAACCTCCAAGCTGTGATTTCAATTTGGGTACAAAATGCTTCACGACGATTGAAGCATTATGTCTTGGTGCAAAACCGGGCTGCACCATTTCGGTAAATTGGGCAAACTTCCGTCTGCTGTCCACAAAGCTATAAGTCACCCAGAAATCCGTGTTTTTAACGGTCTTTTGGTCACGGTAAAAGACATCAAAACCTTGTGCATAACCTGATCCGTTTTGTTGGATACTGCGGTAGAAATATTGGCTTCCTTCATAGGTCAGGATTTTTTTGTAATCCTTGTAGAATGCCTCTGCACGGATGGTTCTCCCGTTTTTACTTTGGAAATAATTCAGGATCAGATGGTCTGCCCGGGTGTTTTGGACTTCAGGATTAGCGATCCGCAGTTGCTCCACAGGCATTTGGCTGAATTGACCGGCAGCCAAGGAAAGCTGTCCTTCATTTTCAAATTTGTATGCCAAGGAAAACCTTGGGTCTAACCAAGTCTGATCCGCCAAGGTACTGTGACCACCGCGAAGACCACCGCGGAAAACGAGCTTGTTACTCACATAATAATCTGCTTCTGTGAAAATATTCGCCTGCAGGTCATTGAAATCCCTGACCAGATTCTCAGATCGCAAGCCTTCTTCATAGTTGAAAATATAGGATTCCAGGCCGGTCTTTAGCGAAAATTTATCAGAAAAACCCTTTAAAGCGACTGCTTTGGAGTGGACAGTTCTGTTTTGGTTTCTGATGTCAACTTGGTCCAGGGCAAATTCATCCACATTGTTGGAATAAGAAATCCCGCCATAATAGCTCCAATCGTTTTTGCCTATTTGTTTGAAAGAGCCTGAGGCAAACGTATAGTGGTTTTTTAGATCAACCAATTGGCCACGACCTTCGGAACCCGGTATTTTTTGCCAGATTTTCATTCCCCCTGTTTCGGTATGGGCATAGGCTTTGACCATTCCGTTATTTCCCCATTTTTGCCTGAGGGAAATTTCAGCATCAAATCCGTAAGGAGCCCTTTCCCAATCAAAATTTTGGGTAACAATTGCCTGATAAGGAGACAGGTCCATGTAATTGGCAGAAGCAGTCAGGCTGTTGTTTTTCCCAACCAAAGTCTGGGAATATCCCAATCCAACTGACATCAGGTTGATATCACCTTGGTTTCTTAGCGGAATATCCACTGTATTCAAAGCCAAGGCTGAGGATAGCGCATGTCCATACTCGGCAGAATAACCTCCTGTGCTGAAAAAAGAACCTTTGAAGAGGTTGGGATTGAAACGAGTTCTGGTAGGTACATTGGAGGCGGTGGTTCCAAATGCGTTGCCGACTTTCATCCCGTCTATGAAGATGGCCGTTTCGGTGGCATCTCCTCCTCGTACAAAAAGACGTCCGTCATTGCCAACATTTGCTGTTCCAGGCAAAGTCTGAAAAGCGCCGATGATGTCACCCATCGCCGACGGGACAGTGACAATATCAAGGGGTTTCAGAACAACTGCCTTTTTTTCATCGGAAGCTTCCATCGCACCGGCGGAGATGGTTACAGCAGTCATTTCATTGATTGCTTCCCTAAGCACAGGATTGAAAGTTTGTTCCCCAACTTTCAATATAATTTCGATTTCTTCAGATTTGAATCCCATCGCCTGAAAAACCAGGATGAAGCTTCCTTTCTCCTCTGTCTCCAACATATAACTCCCATCCAATTCGGAGGATGTACCTTCATAAGTGCCTTTTAGAAATATATTTACTCCGGGAATGGTTTCCCCTTTGGCATCTTTGACAATCCCTTTGAGAACAGTTTGAGCCAAAGTCAGATTGACCAAGAAAAATAAACAGATGGTGAAAAGTGCTTTCATTGCTTTGATATTTGATCCAAAAGTGTGGAGAAAGACCAAGTCAAAAAATTAAACCTGACTGAAGTGTCGAATTAGAAGGATGAAGTGTAGGAAAGGGAGAGTGGTGAATTAGTCCATAGACCATAGTCCATGGCAGGTTCTGTTGAATTTCAAAACCTATCCGGTTTGCTTGCCTTTATGGAAGCGGAAAAGTTTTGATTATTGTAACCGCTATTACTGTAACGGTGGTTACAATAAATTTCCAACATCATTTGTCAATTCTCAATTGTATTTAAGAATTTATGTGTTAAAGCCTTCTTTCACTTAACTATATAAAACCCGAATTGAAGTTCCATTATAGCGACTATGGACAGTCGACCGTGGTCCATGGACAAATTTTTTTAATCAATGAAAAAACAAACTAGGAAGAAATAAGGATATCCCAGGCACAAAAGTAACCAAAAGCAATACCAATAAACTTACCAAAAGAAACGGCACTCC
>NZ_CDSBKL010000170.1:0-8248 GCF_977115555.1 Aquiflexum sp. | reverse complement strand
CTGGGCAAAAGTAATTTTCCCAAATGAGTAATAAAAAAAATCCCGGTCAAAAGGATTTTGTTACCTTGACCGGGATTTAAATCCAATTTTAGAATTCTATTGCTTTCTAATTACACCTTCCTCAAGCATTCTTTCCAATACCACTTGGGCAAATTCCGAAGAGAATTTTTCCATTGAAGTAGGATTTAGCGTTTTCGATTGGGCTGACCAAACCAAAAGTTCTGATTTGACATCATATACATTGATTTCGATAAAATACCTTCTGTCGTTGACAATATGGCCCGGAGTCATCATCATGCCATGGTTCATACCCCAAAATCCACCGAAATTTCCTCCCATTCCCCATCCAGGACCACCCATCATCATAGGTCCACCCATCATCATGGCTCCGGGGATATAGCGCTGCTCATCCTGTACATCTATCAAAGTCATGGTCATGATACCGTCCTGTCCGTTTTGGTTCACGACATTCATCATGGCATTTTTATCCAAATCTGTACTCATCCAAAAATTTGGACGGATAGTCGCACTGCTTGTGGTAGATCTGATACCCAATTTGGATAATTTTGACCTTACGTCGTCCTCTATTGTCTGTCTTTTGGTCACATCACCGATGATGGCCGCAACATATAGGTTGTTATATCCTCCTTGGTATTTATCCGGACTTGTCCATGATCTTGTGATTTTGGTAGCCGGAGAACATGCAGCAGCCAAGATGATAAATGCAAAAACTAATATTCTTTTCATAATTAAGGTTTTGTAAAGGGTAGGTTGATTTTTATTTTTATTTATTCTTTTACCAATTGGTACTTATCGGCTAAATCGCCTGAAATTCTGTTTCCTTCCAAATCCAGGTGAAAGAGTACATTTTCTCCGACAAAATATTGGTTTGGACTTTCCTCATTTGTCAAAGTGATGGTGTTCCCCGCATCATTCCATGTAAAGGTTCCTGATGATTCTATGACATTTTGATTTTCCTTGCCAAGGTAGGTGGCTTTTTTTGAGTAGGAATTGCCTGTTCCCAACTCAATAATGGTTTCAATTCCCTCACAATCGGCACAAGGAAGAATACCTTTATAGATTCCCAAAAAGTCAAGGGAATTTAATGCAGTATGGCCATCGGATTCATCGGTTTCCTCCATCTCGAACATGGCATCATCTACGATCAATTCATCTTTGTTGGTTTTGGTTTGACAGCTTGGGAGGAATCCAATGGTTACCAAAAATAAAGTAACAAACAGTGATCCCTTTTGGGTGTTTTTCATTTTGAATTGATTACTTAATAATTCGACAAGATACAATCAAATTGGTTTTTTGACAATTCTGATTATCGATTTTATGATACTTTTGTACCCAAATTGTAACATAAGTTTGGTTTAGGCTAGATTAGAAAGTTTTGATTAACTTTCGGGCTTGATATGACTTTAAGAAATGAAAAAAATAAATGAAAAAGAATAGCAAAATTACCCCATCAAAATCGGGGACGGATGAAAAAACATTGCCAGCGACCGATAGGCCGTTTATTTTAACAGAGGACGCCAGAACCGGACTTTCTGTGGAGACTTTAAAAAAAGCGATTTCGAATAACCTTTTTTATGTACAAGGAAAATATCCTGAAATCGCAACCAGGAATGACAATTATATGGCTTTGTCTTATGCGGTGAGAGACCGATTGCTACAAAGATGGGTCGCCTCTGTCAAACAATATATTCAGGGTAAAGAGCGCATAGTAGCTTACCTTTCTGCTGAATATTTACTTGGCCCGCACTTAGCCAATAACCTCATCAATCTTGGAATCTACCGTGAAGTGGAGCAAGCTTGTGAGGAATTGGGATTGAACTTGGATTGGTTGATAGAAAAAGAAGTTGAGCCGGGATTGGGAAACGGTGGATTGGGGAGACTTGCCGCCTGTTATATGGATTCTCTGGCTACTTTGGAGGTTCCTGCTATCGGGTATGGTATCAGGTACCAATTTGGAATTTTCGAACAAGACATCAGAGATGGATGGCAAGTGGAAGATACCGATAACTGGCTGAGGAGAGGTAACCCCTGGGAAATTGCAAGAAGGGAATTGAGTTATGATGTGAAGCTCGGAGGGCACATACAGCATTATATAGACCGAAGCGGAAAGTTTTGCAGCAATTGGATTCCTGACCTTGTCGTAAAAGGTGTTGCCTATGACACCCCGATCTTAGGTTATAAAGTCAACACTGCTAATACTTTAAGGCTTTGGAAATCTGAAGCGACACATTCATTTGATTTTCAATCATTTAATGCCGGTGATTACAGCAATGCTGTAAACCAAAAAATCATTTGTGAAAACATCAGTAAAGTCCTTTATCCAAATGATGAACAAAGGGAAGGAAAGATATTGAGACTTCAGCAGCAGTACTTTTTTGTTTCTTGCTCATTGCAGGATATGATCAATATCCACCTCAATCAGGCAGAGAAGATTGAAGATTTTGACAAAAAATTCGCAGTCCAATTGAATGATACCCACCCGGCGATAGGGGTAGTAGAACTGATGCGATTACTGATGGATGAGCATCTTTTGGATTGGGAAACAGCTTGGAACATTACCACAAAGACTTTTGCCTATACCAACCATACTTTACTTCCGGAAGCCCTTGAAACATGGGATTTGGAGCTGTTCGGTTCGGTATTGCCACGGCATCTTGAACTGATATATGAAATCAACAGAAGGTTTCTTGATTTTGTAACCATAAAGTTTTTTGGGGATAACCAAAAAATCAGTAGCCTATCATTGATAGGAGAAGGTAAGCGAAAACATGTCAGGATGGCCAATCTTGCCTGTCTTGGAAGTCATGCAATCAACGGTGTAGCCGCCCTTCATTCTGATTTATTGAAGAAAACGGTATTGCACGATTGGTATGAACTTTCTCCGGAAAAATTCAGCAACAAAACCAACGGAGTGACTCCTAGGAGGTGGATAGTACTGAGCAATCCTAATCTGACCAAACTCATTACCGAAAAAATCGGAGAGGGATGGATCAAGGATTTGGAAGAGCTGAGAGGACTTGAAAAATATGCTGATGACCCCAAATTCCAAGAGGCTTGGATGAAGGTGAAATTAGATCAGAAAAAAGCCCTTGCCAAGAAAATCCAAAAGAGATTGGGGATCATAGTAGATCCTGAATCCATGTTTGATATTCAAGTGAAAAGGATTCATGAATATAAAAGACAACATTTGAATATCCTTCACGTGATTGCGCTGTACAATCAGATCAAGAAAAATCCGGACATGGAAGTAGTGCCCCGAACTTTTATTTTTGCCGGAAAATCTGCCCCAGGATATCGTAAAGCCAAGTTGATTATCAAGCTAATCAATTCAGTAGGGGAAGTTGTCAATAACGATCCTGATGTTCGCGGAAGGTTGAAAGTGGTATTCTATCCCAATTACAATGTGACCAATGCGCAAAAGATTTATCCTGCAGCGGATCTTTCTGAGCAGATATCCACTGCGGGAAAAGAGGCTTCAGGAACAGGAAACATGAAACTCTCTATGAATGGTGCGCTAACTATCGGTACTTTGGATGGTGCAAACGTAGAAATCAGAGAATGTGTAGGGGAGGAGAACTTCTTCCTCTTTGGACTGACAGCCGACGAAGTGGCAAAAACCAAAGCAGAAGGGTACAGGCCTAAAGGCTATTATGATACCAATGCCGTTTTGAAAGAAGCGATTGACCAGATCAATGCAGGCTATTTTTCACATTTGGATGTGAATATTTTCAAAGAATTGACAGATTCTCTGATGTATGATGATCAGTACTTGCTTTTTGCTGATTTCCAATCTTACCTTGAAGCACAGGAAAAGGTAGCAGAGGCCTTCAAAGACAAAGAAACATGGGCAAAAATGTCAATCCTGAATACTGCGAGAATGGGGAAATTCTCCAGCGATAGGAGTATCAGGGAGTATTGCGATGATATTTGGAAAGTGAAATCTGTTCCGGTTGAACTTAATGCCATTAAAATTATTGAAAAATAGATAAAGGGGGTATTTAAGCCCCCTTTTTTTGATATTCTTTGTGTCAAGGAATCAAACCTACATTTAGGTGTTTAGCCTTTCTATTTAACTTTTAAAACAAAATCCCTTTCAAAATACTTCCCTTATTTTGTAGTGTGAATCCTTATAAGAAAAGCTTTCACCTTGTTTTTTTCCTTTCATGGATTGGTACAAAGGGCTATTGGTGGAGAGCCCGAATACCGAAAAACCATTGACTTTCATTCTTTCGATGCTTGCTGACACAAAGAATATGTCTTTGTCTGTGACTACAACGCTTCCCAACATTACCGAATCATTGATGTCCTCAATAGTCGGAACCATATTTTGGAGCAATTCCATTTCTTTATTGGCAAAACTAACCTGATCCCCAAGGGCATTTGCGCGGTGTATCTGTTCTGAATTGAATCCCTGCTGAGACATGTCGGGTTCATCCTGATTTGCTTCATTTTCATTGCTGGTCATTTCCTTGATACTGTTTTTGGAATCATCTATCACGGATTGATGTTTCTTGATACTTCCCTCAAGCAGGGCTTTTTTGGAAAAGGCATGGTGTATATTTAATACGCTGGTTTCCATAGTCAATATTTTTTTTTCACATGTCCTAATATAAAAATTGACAAGCATAGATTTCATGACAATTGTTAGACTTTTTCATGACTATCATCTTTAAATTGATTTGGCCAATTCCTTCACAAGTCAATTATCCCAAAAATCAATGAATTGATGAAAAAAAAATCTGCTTTAAAGAGGCCAAAAAAATGCTTTTGCATGTGCCCTTAGCCAAAAAATATCTGATAAGTTTTAATCCTCCTTATTAAAATTTTTCCCGCATCCTTCAAAAATTCTGAATTCCCTGTCGATTCCACGTTTGATAGAAACTTTGACACGGTAAGGATGTGATTCTCCCGAAATGGAATCAATACAATCAGTTGGATAAATTTCTACTTTGATGTTGCCCAATTCAGTATGTGAATTATATGTCAAAACATCAGTCATTTGGTTTGGGTCTGTAGCTGCTAATGGCGCGTTGAAGATTTCAAAACCTTCAACCATTGATTTAAACCTTATGGATTCTTCGCCTATTTCCAAACCCCAAAAGGGTTCAGTTCCTGTTGCCTTAAGGTTGAAGGTACTGTCGCTCATAATCCGGCTTTTCTTATGGATAGGAAAAGTCCTTTCCGCCAATTCCAAATAAGGTGGATGCAAATGGTGCATGAATATTTTATCCGGATTGTCAGGGTATTTTTCTAAATATTCTGGATCAGGCTGAAGTATAATTGTGTTTCCAGTCCTTACGTAATTGTTTGAGCTGTAAAATTCCGGCATCTGAAACTCCGGCAAGGTCTTTTGGATCAATTTGGTTGCTTTGTTTCCCAGGTATTTTTCAAAATTACGCTGGGCTTCTCGAGTAGGTTTATCCAACTGATTATAAATTCTCTTAAGCACAATCCTTTCTGGAAATTTTTGATTTTTGATAGTTGATTCAGCATTTCTGAAGGGATTGACATGATTGAAATCATCTATGGTTTGAACAGAAAAAGGGACTTGAGGAACCCAATCGGCAGCATTGATGACATTGTAAGCCCAACCTTCTTGGGTCATCGATTCATAGTCATATGCAAAATAAAGGTTACCCGGTTTTGGGGCAGCACTGCAGTAGGTTTTCCATTTCATATCTGAAGGCAAACTCCCTTGATTTTGGAGATTGTAAAAATAAGCCGTCAACAAATACCCGATGCCACCACCTTGGCTGTGTCCGATGATAAGGAAATCTTTAACACCTGTGTTGTAGAGTGAATCAATCTTTGGCAGTATATCTCTAGACAAGAATGCGGTACCAAGCAGCCACCCAATATGGACGGCTGCTTTTGGGTTTTCCGCCAAATCATAATCAAACTCAAAATCCGATGAAATCTGAAGTTTTCCTTTTGCAGGAACCATCCCTGCATAAAAATTTCCTAGCCAAGAGACCGGATCTTGAGTGGTTCCCCTGATGCTGATCACAGCAGTTTTCCCGTTATTTTTTAGCCAAAGATCCCAAAGATTTTTCAATCCCATTTCCTGTGATTGGTAAATCCTTTGGTATTGTTCCGAAATTGGGATATTTCTAAAATAGCTACTGTCTTTAGACATCCTAGATGATATCTGCATCAATTTGATGTACTCTTCTGGATCAAAACCGGGTTGAAGGGATTGTGCCTTTAAGTCAAGGTTATTTAGGAAAAGGAGGAATAACAGACTAAAGTTCAGGATAGACCTCATTGGAAATTACGAAAGCTTCTCTTTTAAATTTCCCAAAAGATCTTTGACATCTCCTGATTTTTCCTTGATTTTTTTTAGCGCAAAAGCAAGGGTGATGTTAAATAGCCCAAGAGAGAAAAAAGCCAAAGCCGTAAAGAAAACTATGGTCAAGCCTCCCAAAGTAGGATTGAATAAAATCATCAGTGAAAATATAACAGAGAGGGTGCCACTAGCCAATAACCATCCCCATCCTTCAGACCCGTACTTTTTCATGTCAAAAGCAAATCCGAAAGTTGCAAAACCTTTGAACATAAAGTAGAAGGCAATAATAAACGGAAGCACGGCCATGGTAATGGCAGGGTTGAAAAACAAAACGGCACCAACCACAAAATCAAACATCGCTCCGACAAAATGCCATCCCCAATTGTCGATTTCATTTCGGTTGTTGATGGAAAATACCAATTGAAAAATACCTGAAACGAACATGAAAGACGCAAAAATAATTGCTAGGCTCATGTAGCTTTTTACCGGTGTAGAAATAGTCCAAGCCCCTACAAGAATGAACATAATTCCAACAATTAGTGGAAGCCACCAGTTTTTGATCATAAATCTACTTTTTTTAAGTACTGATTCCATTTTACTTTTTTTAGATTTTTTGTTTTTGAAAATATTGAATCCAAAATGTAAGAAAATTTGAGTTCAGTTTAAGGTTGATCACATCAAAAGATTGTTAAAAAAATGCCTAATTAATCTAAACAAGAAATTCTTGGGAAAAGGGAATGTTATCCCTTCCTTTTTACGAAAGGCCCAAAATAAAAATAATGGGATAAATGAATAATATTCACCCACTCATTCCTCAATTGCTGCCAATTTGATTTCAATTTTTTTCCTCAGTTTATTAAAAAATCTGATCCTTTCTTTTTCACCGACAGTACTGACCATGGTTGATTTTTTGATCAGGTTATGGAGATTGTAAAACATGGCTTCATTGAATTTGGGATCCATAGAACCAATAAAGTACATGACACTGTGGTTGAGGTAAGTAATCTGTACATTGTCTAACTCAGCAATGATGGTATTGTCACCGATGACAAAGTCATTGACATACATGGTATATGGCGCGCTTTCAGCTGTGGGTTCTTTTCCCATTGGAAATTTCAAACCCAATTCCGCCATTTTTTCGATATGGTTGACTACTTCCAATAATTGCTCATACAAGATTTTCAATTCTTTTTGTGAAGGAATCAAACCCATATCATTGTACAATTCAATCTGCCGGATGGTGACATTGATGCCTTCTTCATTCCAAATCTCCGTTGTCGGAATCTGATTGAACAAATTGATCATTTTGGTACTCGTGTCTTTGAGCTTATAATAGAGTAGGTTATTGAAAGAGAATTTCTCATTCTTCAGACTTTCATTATGGAGGATAGATTTCATCCAAAAAAAGAATTTAAACGAGGCCAATTCAGGAAAGTATAAATGGTAAAAAGGTGGGAGGTCCTTGACGAGGTAATACATATGCTTCTTTTTCTGGACGTGAAACATCTGTAGCTGCTTTAGGACATCTTCAAACCAATCGTCAAAACTGTCCTTGGTGAAGGAATTCAACTTACCATGGAAGACAATGGCATTGGTCTGAAGATTAAAAATCTGATCAAGAGAAACATTGAAATGTTGGCTGATTTTTTTGATTTCCTCAAGGTCTATAAACTTTTCTCCCCTGATTCTCCTGTAAGCCGAATCGTTACTGATTTCCAATAAATCTGACATTTCATCAACAAGGGATTTGTAAGGTGGGAGTAGGTTTCGTATATGTTGGAAAAACTGAACCTGAATTTCTGAATTGCCCATATGAATCGAAAGATTTAAGTTTAAAGTCTTCCCAAAAAGTATATTTTTTTAGGAATGCTTCATTATGGAACTGTAAATAATCAGAATATAATTTTGTTTTGCCTAATAAAATTATATCATAGTATCCAA
>NZ_CDSBKL010000169.1:0-8277 GCF_977115555.1 Aquiflexum sp. | reverse complement strand
GCATAAATCGTATTTTCAGCATTTGGAGCAGGATGGAACTCCGGTAGTACGACCCGCAGAGACGCCTTCTACTTCTGAACTCGGGTACAAAGACCAAAACAGTTCCATTCATCTATTGGAAGCGTTTACCGAATTGTACATGGTTTGGAAGGATCCTGTATTGAAAGAAAGGTTGGAGGAAATGCTGCTGCTTGTCAGGGATACCATCACCAATGACAAGGGTTCTTTGGTCCTGTTTTTCCAACCTGATTGGACACCTGTTTCCTTTCAAGATCAATCGGAGGAAGTCATCATGCAGCACAAAGGTTTGGACCATGTGTCCTATGGGCATGATGTGGAGACTGCCTATCTGATTTTGGAAAGCTCTCATGTATTGGGTTGGGAAAATGACCAAGAGACATTGACCAAAGCCAAAAAGATGGTTGACCATGCACTTTCATATGGTTGGGACAACGAACTGGCAGGATTTTTTGATGAAGGATATTATTTCAAAGGGGAAGAAAAACCTAGGGTAATCAAAGACACAAAAAATTGGTGGGCACAATCCGAAGGAATGAATACCCTTCTTCTGATGTCTGAATATTTCCCCAATGATGAATGGGATTACTTCGGAAAGTTTGAGAAATTATGGCAATACAATCAGGATTATCTGATTGACCATGAGCATGGAGATTGGTATTCAGGAGGATTGGACAAGCAGCCGGAGCTCAAAACCGCCGATAAGGGACATATCTGGAAAGCCAATTACCATCAGTTCCGCGCCATGCAGGGTTGTATAGAGAGATTGCGAAACTACAAGATTGAAAAATTACAAGATTGAAAAATTGGAAATGTCCACAGCCGAAGGTCGACCGTGGACATTTATTCATTGTATAAAATACACCTCAGCGATTTTCCCGTCTTTGATTTTGTATATGGCGATGGCGTGCATCGGAGGTTCATTTTTCGAAATGGTGACTTCTTCCTGATCGATTACAGTATTTCCCATGACGATACGGTTGACCAACTTGCAGTGGAGGTCAGGCGTCCGGGCAAACATCCTCCCGTAGATGTCATACATTTCTGTTTTGCCTTCATACAGAAATTCATCGGGGAATTTATAAACCCTTACATTGTCCGCATAGGGTGCCACAAAGCCATCAATGTCCCTTTTGTTGTAGGCTTCAAGTTGTTCTTGTGCCAATTTCTCAGCTATCTGTTCCACTTTTTCCTGTGCGAAAATGGTTCCTGTTAACATAAACAAGAACAAAGTCAATCTGAATTTAAACACGTCTGTTGTCCTCCTGCCAATTGGTGATTGCCATTTTGATTTCTTTTGCTTTTAAGTTTTCTTTTATGGCTTTTTCCATCAATGGAAGTAATTCCTCATCTCCGGCAAACCTCAAAGCGATGATCTGAGAAAGCCTCAATTTACTTTCTTTTTCTTTAAATGACTTTCCTGTCAATTCAAAATATCGGAATCTCATTTCCAAACGGATGATTCTGTCCTGATTTTTGAGACCATAGTACCTGGCTACGAAAGGCAATAAAACCAATAGCGTTGCCGCGACGAGATGGTATAGGGGAGAAAGGTAATCATTTCCTCCCATGAAGGCGTGGATCAGGTCAGCTACAGTCCACAAGAAAAAAATGAGGGCCAAAGGAATCAAAACAAAATTATGGGCTGCGAAATTTCGGGTGTGGTTTTTATAGTTTTGCATAAAAAGAGAATTGTTTTTTTGGGGAATTTAAGGCCATTCTGACCAATTATCAAAAAGATGAATTGATCGGAAAGTTATTTTTTAATTTTAAAAGCTATGAGCCTCACTAACAAAATCTTATTCCCCAAAATTCTCCTCATCCTGATTTTGGCTTTTCATTTTCAGCATGGATTCAGTCAAGATTCTTCTTTCAGAACTGAGATTTTGAAATGGCCTGACGGGAAAAAGGCGGCTATTTCCTTGACCTATGACGATGGAACATACAACCAATTCCATGTTGCCCTGCCTATCATGGAAGAACTCGGCATGCGGGGAACTTTCTATATCAATACCGGAGAAATCCCTTCTTCCAAAACCCGTGCACAGTTTTTTGGTAGAGATCCAAAAATCATCATTGCCGAGACTGCTGAAATACCCACTAATCCGGAAAATATTTTTGAAAGGGCCTCATTGATCCGTTTTTTGGATATGCCGGGAGCTGTTTCATTCCATGACAGGTCAGGGGCAGCTTTCGAGCAGGGAAGGCTGGAACAGGCTTACAAAATCCTTGATGAGGGATTTGCCAAAGCTAGGGAATCGAAGGTAGTCGAACTTGTGTATCCAAAAATCATCGATGGTCCGATGATCGATTGGGATGAAATCAGAAAGTATGCAAATAATGGCCATGAGTTTGGTGTACACACCATTTCTCATCCAAGATTGGCAGTATTGGACGAAGAGAATTTGTTGTTTGAATTGGAAGCCTGCCGGGATGAGGTAGAGAGAGAATTGGGAAAAGAGCAGTTGTTTTCTGCTGAATGTCCCTTTGGAACAGAAAATGAAAGGGTGATGGAATATGCTTTGGAGATGTTTCCTGCCTTAAGAAACAGGATGCCTGAGATTTATTTGGAGGAGATTAACCGCTCAGGTAAGTTTGATCCTAGTCAAGATTACAGCAAAGAATATGTACAGTGGCAGCGTGGGCCGTTATCCAAAACAGATCCCGCGCTGATGAATTCCTGGGTGGATGACATCCTGACAAGAGAAGATACTTGGTTGGTTTTGGTATTTCACGGTATTGAGGGAATCGGTTGGGAAGCCATTCCGGAAGACCGGATCAGAACCTATTTTGAATATATCGCCTCAAAGTCCAAGGATGTGTGGGTGGCACCGTTCCGGGATGTGACCCAATACATGAGGCAAAGGATGAATACCAAAATGACAAAAACCGTCAGCAAGGATATGATTACCCTTAAGTTGGACTCGGATTTGGATCCTTATTGGTACCGACAAAAATTAACCCTGAAGACATATATTCCAGCCAATTGGAAAAAGGTGATTTTCAAGCAGGGTGAAACCACTGAAAACCTTGAAATTAAAAATGATGGGGAAGGTACTTATGTTCAATACCATGCCGATCCGAACGGCGTTGAGGTAAGTTTAGGAAATGTTGGACAATAAGATTTTTGAAAAAGTTTTCTTATTTTTTACCTTCGTCCTTTTAAAAAAATAAAACACGTCATGGATTTCAGAAAATTGGATCAGGATCTTTCAGTTCTTGTAGAGAAAAAAATCGCTTTGAGCAAAATCTCCTATTCGGATGCTGCTTATGATGACATCGAAGAAGAACTTCATGATTTGGAAGATGATTTCAATGAGGAGTTCGGGGATGAGTTGGAGGCAATTTTGGAAAAAATCTACAACCAACTGAAATCAGACAATGATGTTTTGCTTCCAACAGCCTATTTAGCAAACAATTATCTTCCTTTGGCTGCGGATTCTTTTGGCAAAGTAACCTACGAAGTCAAAGGAAAAGAAGGAGTTCCCGTGGAATCTGAGCAGTTTGACAAAATGGATGTCAGGTTGGTTTTGGTTCCCAATCCAGCCCGCTTTATTCTTCAGATCAATGGCAAGTCCATGAAAGACCTTTGGGTGGGAAGGTGAGTTTCGATTTAAGAATTACGAGTTACCAGTTGTGAGTTGGAAGTTGGGAAGAAGGGAATTTAGGAAGTGTGAGGTAAGAAGTTAGAAGGGATTAGTAGCAGTGGTCAGTAGGCAATCACAGTTTACAGTGTACAGTGTTCAATAAAGCTTTTAGTGGTCAGCGGACGGTCCTCTGGGATCAGTTAACCAAATAACCATTAACCAATAACCTGTTAACCAATAACCAACCCTTCGACAAGCTCAGGGACCTAAAACCAAATAACCATTAACCAATCACCCAATCACCCAATCACCCCAAATCCCAATTTTTCTCTCACCTTGTTCAAATAACTTCTGGCGATTACCTTGGCTTTGGCTTCCCCTTCGGATAGTCTAGCTTCCAATTCAGAAGGATGGGTCATGAAGTAATCGTAAAGTTTTCTTTCTTCTCCATATTTTTCCAAAATCAAAGCCATAAACTCCTGCTTTGCATGTCCATAGCCAAAATTTCCTGCAAGGTATTTTGACCTTAATACTGAAGTTTGGTCAGCGTCAGCGACCAAAGAATACAATTTGAACACATTGCAGGTATCCGGATTTTTTGGTTCTTCCAACGGTGTGCTGTCGGTGATGATGGAATAAATGTTTTTTTTCAGTTCTTTTTCCGGAAGAAAAATATCGATGTAGTTGTTGTAGGATTTACTCATCTTTTGACCGTCAGTACCCGGAATGATCATCACGTTTTCACTGATGCGGGCTTCAGGTACGACAAGGATATCTTCCTCTACCCTGTTATTGAATGTAGTGGCGATATCTCTTGCAATTTCAAGATGCTGGAGCTGGTCTTTTCCCACGGGTACAATGTTTGCACCGTACAGAAGAATATCTGCAGCCATCAAGACCGGATAAGTAAAAAGTCCTGCATTCACATCTGCCAATCGGTCTGATTTGTCCTTGAAACTGTGGGCATTGGCCAACATGGGGTAGGGGGTAAAGCAACTCAGGTACCAAGTCAATTCAGTCACTTCAGGAATCATCGACTGTCGGTAAAAAACTGTCTTGCTGATGTCCAATCCAAAAGCCAACCAAGCTGCAGCCACCGCCAAAGTGTTTTCTTTTCTCAGGTTACCGTCTTTGATTGAAGTCAGGGAATGAAGATCGGCTATGAAAATAAAAGAATCGTTATTATCTCTTTTGGTCAGTTCGATAGCGGGGACTATTGCACCCAAGATGTTTCCAAGGTGGGGCTTACCCGAACTCTGTATGCCTGTCAGTACTCTTGCCATTGTTTTAAAATTTGGCGCAAAATAATTAAATCAGGGTACAATTCGCTTGTTTTTTATCGTTATTTGCCCGTATGAAAAAAAGTGCCGTTTATCTCTCTATACTCATAATGCTGACAATCAGCAGCCTTCCGCTTTTTGCACAGACCATTGAAAGAAAGACCCTGACTTGGGAAAAGAGGAAAATTGATATTGGTGCAGTTTTGGAAGAAAAAGGAGCAGTGGAAGCTGAGTTTTTTGCACTGAATGAAAATCAGGACAGTATCTACATCACAGATATTTTTACAGATTGTGGTTGCACGACAGTGGAATACACCAAAGATACGCTTGCAAATGGGCAGATAGCCTCCCTCAAGGTCAAATTCGATCCTGACCAAAAGGGAGGGGAGTTTTCCAAAGGCATCATCGTTCGTACCAACATGGATATTTATGGGGATACTTTGTTTTTGGAAGGCATCAATATGCCGATTCCGGAAAATGCCGAAATGGCTTTTCCCCATAGGGTAGGCACTTTGGGTTTTAGACTGACGGCCATCAACATGGGGTATATCTATACCAATGAACCAAAGGTGAAATATGTAGAGGTCTATAATTTTGGTGACAAATTGATCGGTTTCAATGAAGTTCAGGATAAATTGCCTGACTATATGTCAGTCTCCTTGGAACCTGTCCAATTGCAACCTTCCCAAAGAGGCCTTTTGGTTTTGACCTATGATGGGGCTGCCAAAAATGATTTGGGTTTTTTTGACGAAGTCATTAACATCGGACTAGATCAGGACGAAATGAATCTTGGAATCAGGGTGATGTCTGTGGTTTATGAATACTTTCAGCCGGTACCCAAAAGTCTGGAAAACAGGGTTCCGAAGTTAGGAATAGCCAATGCAGAGATTGATCTGAAAGAGATTTCAGCCAACATTAAAGTCTCAAAATCCATCACTTTGAGCAATATGGGACAGGAACCGCTCAATATCCGAAAAGTTTCTGTCAACTGTGATTGCGTGAAAATTGAATTGGGTAAAAATGATCTCCAATCAGGAGAAACCACAGAGCTTAAGTTTACTTTTGATCCAAAGGGACGGAAGGGAATTGACCATAAGCACATCTCCATTTTCAGCAATGACCCCCTGAATCCTGTCAGGACCATTGTGATCAGGAGCTCTGTAAAATAGAACGTTTTCATTTTTTAATCGTATTTAAATTAGACAAAAACTATACTTTGGTATGATTAATGTTTAAATTTAAAGTAATCAAAAAACCAGAAGGTTTTTATTTTCAACTTAAAAAAACATAGCTATGAGTTCGACCAAATTTATTTTAGGAGCATTAGTAGGTGCTGTAATCGGTGTTCAGATAGGAATATTGGTAGCACCTGACAAAGGTGAAAACACAAGAAAGAAAATCACCAAAAAAAGTGGGGAATACCTTGACGAAGCGACTGGAAAGCTCAATTCGTTTTTTGACGGCTTGACAAAAAAAGTGTCTGATGTCAGTAATGAAGTGGACAAACTTGCCAAGAAAGCCAAGGCCGAAGTAGATAAGGTTACCAAGTAATCAAAACCAAAACTAAAGGGAGGGAGACTAGAGTCTCCTTTTTTGTTTTATCATGGTTAGAATTATAGCTATCTGTTTTATAGATCGGAAACTAGTTTGCAGCTCGTGATTTTATTATTTTTTGGATTCTATCTTTTGTTTTGAAAGATGTAGGGATTTTGAAAATCCAGCTTCTTAGAATCAAAACTCAAAAAAGTTTGCTATTTCTAGCCTTGTTTGTAATTTGAACACCAATGTCTCTAGCATTTTAAATTCCCGCTTTTCTCCCAACACATGAGTAAAAGAGTAATCATTGCCGATGATCATGAGTTGTTTGCTTCAGGATTGGAAAATCTGATCACTACGGATCGAAATCTGAAGGTGATTGACCATTTCAGTAACGGAAAGGAAGTGCTAGTTTTTTTGGAAGATGGAAATGAGGCAGATATTATCGTCCTTGACCTCAATATGCCTGTGATGGATGGGATTCAACTACTTGGAAATTTGCACAGGGATTTTCCCCAAATCAAGAAACTGGTCATCAGCATGCACCATACCTCATCTTCCATTGAATTGTGTAAAAACCTTGGGGCTGACGGATTCATAGGCAAAGATGCCACAGCGTCTCAATTATTGGACGCTATTGGGATAATTTTGGAAGGAGGGAAATTTTTTCAGGAATCAGCCCAAGAAACATTTGATTCAGAAGGGAAAGGTTTTTATGAAAAACTCATTCATCACTACAAGCTATCAAAAAGAGAAGTTGACATTATCCAATTGATTATCAACCAATTTGAAAGTACAGAAATCGCCGAGAAACTCAATCTCAGTCCGCTTACTGTCAAAACCCACCGCAAAAACATTTTCAGAAAACTAGGGGTCAGGAATTTGGCGGGTTTGGTCGCTCTGGTCAAAGACTTTCCTAGACTTTAAATTGTATAATTCACGTATATCTTTTCCCAGATTCCATTACATCATCAAATTGTAAAAATTCAAAAAATACTACTTTTGGGGTATTTCAACCAATCCCATTTTATTTGAGCTTTACAATCATATAGCGAGAATACATGAACCAAAATATTAAAAATTAACCCTTTATTGAACATTTTTTATCGACCAACGCTGTTGCTGATTTTTTCGGCAGCAGCTTTTTTTTGGGGAATTAGGGGAGTGAAAAAATCTAAATTATGCTTTAATTGACTTTTTTAAATAGGTTATGGTTAATTGGGATAATTGAAAATTGCAAAAATATAATTTACGTTTTTGATTTTTTGCCAAACAAAGACTTCCTTTTAGTCTTTGGGAAGTCACTGGTTTGGTAACTTTATTTTACAAAACCAAAAGTCTCATTTGAGATTGAAGGTTTGTGGTTTTTCTATTTGAATACCCAAAAACTGAATAGCGATGAAAACTTCTTTTAAGAATTTGTTCTTGATTTATTCTCTCGGGCTTCTTTTGGGATGCAGGGAAGAAGAGGAGGACCCTATCTATCCACCCATTTTGGTATTTGATTATATCTCCGCCTTTGACTTGGTCAAAGTCTATGCCCCTGGCCTTGGAAAAGGTGAACAGATTTTTAAGGGCTATTTTTCAGAAACCATTCCGGTCACCTTGGGCCGTTCCGGAGAGGATTCGTTGGTTTTTATCATGCCTGAGTTGCCCATGGGAAATGCCGAACTCAAGGTAGAAATCAATGGAAAACCGAGGATATGGAAATTTGATCTCGGTATTTATTTTGTCCCTCCTCCAGCCGCGGAATCTGTATTTGATGCCCTGATCCGCAATAGTGAAGCTTTATTGTCCGAGATGGAAGGTTTTGAATCATTAGGAGGGTTTTCTCAGGATTATTCAAAGTGGATCAG